>NZ_JBARYM010000084.1:0-8198 GCF_049647865.1 Tunicatimonas sp.
GCTTATCCGAATCGCTCGTTAGTGCTTACGCTAGTGCCGCGACTGATCGGGATAAAGAAGGTATGTACGCGGTAACCAATACTCGCTCTTCTATGGATCCGTTTCTGACTTATTCTGATGAGCGAGAATTGCGAGAGGAAGTATGGCGCACTTACTATTCTCGGGGTGACAATGGTGATGAGCACGATAATAATAAGATCATTGAAGAAATTCTGAAGCTGCGTAAGGAGCGGGTCGGCCTGCTAGGCTACGACAACTACGCCGAATGGCGACTACAGGACCGTATGGCTCAGAATCCGGAGAATGCGATGGAGCTAATGAATGCTGTGTGGCCCGCGGCTATTGCCCGGGTAGCCGAAGAAGTGGAAGATATGCAGGCCGTAGCCGATGAGCGGGGCGATAATATCACCATCAAGCCTTGGGACTACCGCTACTACGCCGAAAAGGTTCGCCAGCAGAAGTACGATCTGGACTCCGATGAGGTGAAGGAATATTTGCAGTTAGACAAACTGCGGGAAGCGATGTTCTTTGTGGCGGGCGAGTTATTTAACTACAATTTTACTCCGGTACCCGAAGGAAAAGTACCGGTATTCCACGAGGATGTGAAAGTTTGGGAAGTAACTGATAAAACCTCCGGTGAGCATATCGGGCTTTGGTATCTTGACCCATTTGCTCGGACAGGCAAACGCTCGGGAGCCTGGGCCACTACCTACCGTAGCCACACTACCTTTGACGGTAAAAAAACTGTGTTGGGGTCTAACAACTCTAACTTTGTAAAACCCTCTCCTGGCGAGCCAGTATTGGTTTCCTGGGACGATGCCACTACCTTTTTTCATGAGTTTGGACACGCCCTGCACTTCTTCTCATCGAATGTGCGCTATCCAACTTTAAATGGGGGAGTACGGGACTACACCGAGTTCCAATCGCAGTTGCTGGAGCGCTGGCTGTCTACCGATCCGGTTATCGAGAATTACCTGGTTCATTACAAAACGGGGGAGCCCATGCCGCAGGAGCTGATCAATAAGATTAAGAAAGCCGATACTTTTAATCAGGGCTTTGCGACGACCGAGTATTTGGCTTCAGCTCTCATGGATATGAAGCTGCATTTGGCCGATCCGGAAGATTTGGATGTAGATAAATTTGAAAAAGAAACGCTGGCGGCTATGGACATGCCCGAAGAACTAGTGATGCGCCACCGTACTCCCCACTTCAGTCACGTATTTTCCGGCGAAGGTTACGCCACTGCCTACTATGGCTATATGTGGGCTGATGTACTCACTGCCGATGCTGCCGAAGCTTTCGCTCAAGCCCCAGACGGTTTCTACGACAAAGAGTTGGCTGATAAACTAGTCAAATACCTCTTCGCCCCCCGCAACGCGATGGACCCCTCGGAGGCCTACCGTAAATTTCGGGGCCGTGATGCCGAGATTGATGCTCTCATGCGCGACCGAGGCTTTCCTCAATAAAAGAAAAATGGAATACGGAGGTGAGAGAAGGGAAGACGGAGGAAAGGTTAAAATAGCCTGACTTTTCAGATATGTATAAATTTCAATTTCCGGCCTCCCTCCTCCGGTTACCGGCTTCCGTTTTAACCTTTACAATTTTTTTCCCGTTAGTACGTCTTACCAATCATCATGGAAGCACTGAGTTTAACCGGTGGTCTGATACCGCGTAAGGAGAACGAGATTAGCTTGACAGTACAACGTGAACGTCCGCGTTTATTGAGCTTTATCCAGCAACGCATACCCGACCGAGAAGAAGCCGAAGATATATTACAAGACGTTTTTTATCAATTTACGGAAGCCTACCGAACGGTCAAATCTATTGACCGGGTCACTTCCTGGCTATTTACCGTAGCCCGTAACAAAATTACGGATCGTTACCGCAAGAAGAAGCCCCGTAGTTTCAGCGAGCAGTCGGCAAGTTTTACCGAAGGCGAAACCTCACTACGATTAGAGGATATGCTATCTGACCTTAGCAGCCATCCTGAAAGCGAGCTAATGCGCTCGGTCATCTGGCATGCCATAGAAGAAGCACTAGAAGAAATGCCCGAAGATCAGCGAGAAGTATTTGTGATGCACGAATTTGAAGATCGTAGCTTCAAGGAAATTAGTGCTATTACTGATGCTCCGGTTAATACGCTACTGTCTCGAAAGCGCTATGCGGTTTTATTTCTGCGAAAGCGACTACAGAACTTATACGACGACCTACGCGATTAACGCAAACCACCTAACGCGAGAAAAATGAAACGCTACTGGATTCTTAATATGATTACCTTAGCTGCCCTAGCCATTTTGGCACTTAGTACAGTTGTAATGTTACTTTGGAACTGGTTAGTACCAGCACTGTTTAATGGTCCATCTATCTCGTTTGGTCAGGCACTAGGTTTGCTAATACTTTCAAAAGTACTTTTTAGTAGCTTGAAACAGGGGCGCTGGGGCGGAGACTATTTGACTCGCAAACGAGCCTGGAAGAATCGCTTTGAAGAAAAATGGCGTAATATGACTCCTGAAGAGCGAGAAAAGTTCAAATCTACCATGAAGCAACACTGTAGCAAATGGGGTTGGATGCCACAACCTTCTGATTCACAAAGCCACCAAGAATCAGTATAATTGTTTTATATACAACGTACTTTTATCTAAGAAAACACCTTTCCTCAAAATACTTTATTAACTTATATTGCAACAATTAATCATTTTATATTTAAGCAGCAAATAGTTTATACTCCTTTAATATAAGATTCGTTGTATCTGAATATGAGTAGTCACCTGTCAATTTTCCTTAGCTACTTATTTTTTTGCTTCAATGGAGGTATAAGTGCAGCTCAGCCTACTAATGCTGATAGTTTGACCCAGGTATATCTTCAAGCCGATGGTACCGAACAGACTACTATGTTAGAGAACCTACAGAAGACTCCTAAGCAGATGTTAGTAGTAGGCGCAAAGATAAAGCAGCAAGCGCAAGAGTTAGGTATGCCCGATACTTTGATTAGGGTGGATTACGGGATAGCGGTTGCTCATTACAATAACGGCAACTACGATAGTACTATTCAAATTCTTGACAAAGCAATTGCTACTGTTCGTAAGGATGCCAATAAGTCGTCTCAGTTGGCTAATATGCTAAATTTAGCTGGCATTGCCTATGATCTTCAGGGTCATTATGCCGAAGCTTTGCAGAGTTACTACGAGGCGCTAGCTATTTGGGAAAAGCGGGAAGACTTAGATGGGCAAGGCAAAACCTATCTTAATATTGGTAATGTCTATGCCTATCAAAAAGAATTCTACAAAGCGATTGATTATTACAAGAAAAGCCTGAAGATAGGTTTAGCTAATCAAGACACCGTAAATATTATTTATTTGTACTCCAATATTGGTTTTATTTGGCGTAAAAATCTGGATAGTTTAGACTTAGCGATGGACTACTACCAACGGGCTTTAGAATGGGCTGTACAACAGGATGATGAAGATGTAGCAGCCACTCCCCTATACGGAATCACCCATGTCCAAATAAAGCGCAATCAACTCAACGAGGCATTATCCAATGCCAAGTATATTTTAGAACTCGCCCAGCGACAACAAAACACAAATTCAAAATTGTATGCTTGGCAATTATTAGCTCACGTACGTTGGGCGCGCCAAGAGCGGCGAGCAGCCATTCGGGCAGCTACTCAGGCTTATAATTTGGCTGTATCTAGCCAGGCTCCCATGGAGATCAGCACATCGGGTGAGTTACTCGCTGACTATTATTCTGAACTGGGTGATTTTGAAAAAGCCTACGAATATCAGGCTATCCAAATGGCTTACCAAGATAGTATTTACTCTGTTGAGAAAAGCAAGATCATCTCCAACCTGGAACGCACACGTGATAATACCAGAATTAAAATGTTAGAGAAAGACAATGTCCTAAAGAAAGCGCAAATTTCTGAACGAGAGGCAGTAATTGAACGGCAAATGGTTTACTCAATAGCCACTTCCGTAGCTGCTCTATTGCTGCTTAGTGGATTGCTACTCTTGTATAGAACCTATAAACAACGAAAAAAAATCAGCTTGCAACTATCTACCCAAAAAGAGCAAATCGCTAAGAGCAATGAACAGCTCACTCAAATGAATGATAAACTCCGGCAGCAGCAGCAGCAGTTACAAGGTCAAAATCAAGATTTAGTTCGGCTCAATAGTCTAAAAAATAAACTGTTATCTATCATCTCTCATGATTTTCGTAGTCCGCTAAGCTCGCTACAAGGAGTGATCGCCATGATGAATAGTAACGCTCTTTCAGCTGAAGAGATTGAGCAAGTATTTGAATCACTCTCTTCTAAAGTGGAAAATACCACTAATATGTTGGACAACCTTTTAAAATGGACTCGCAACCAGATGCAGGGAATCCGGGTAGAGCCAGAAAATTTCACCTTGTCTACATTGGTGGAAGAGGTTATTAGCTCCCAACTTATTTTAGCTGAAAAGAAAGAAGTAAGCCTCTATTGCAATATTGACTCAGCACTAACAGCTTACGCCGACCCCGAGATGGTACGGCTTATTGTACGAAACTTAGTTTCTAACGCCATTAAGTTCACTTACAAAGATGATTCTATTACGCTTGAAGCATCTCTGAAAGATAATAACGTGACTGTCTCGGTGATTGATACGGGTATTGGTATGAGTTCCGAAGATGTAGATAAGCTATTTCAGTTGAAAGAACATACCACTTATGGTACCGATAATGAGAAGGGAACTGGCTTAGGCTTAATTCTCTGTCAAGAGTTTGTAAGTATTAATGGTGGAGAAATATGGGTAGAGAGTGAGTTAAAAAAAGGGTCTACTTTTCACTTTACCTTAGTTACTCACCCGCAACAATTTCCTGCCTATCCACAAAGTAGTAAACCTATCACCATCACCACATAAAATAAGCATTGCTTACCCTATCAGAACAAGATTAATTGACGAACTCGGTTCAGTTTATTCATTTTAGTTACCGATCCTCAGTAGTTAATGAGCTGACGGGCGCGCTTTCTTAATACATAGCTACTACTTTATCTTCCCGGTAAAATTCTGCTGAAGTTGGGTAAGCAGGTAGTTATAAAATGCTTCTAGCGATACTTTGGCGACCACCGTAACGAATCCCCCGGTTTCAGTGCTTTTTATTGTTTCCCCTTCATTTGGCAACTGGGTTGATACATCTACATTCATAGTCTGAGTGGCAAATAAGCTTCGCCGAATAGCATACGCAGTCGCTAGCACATCCCACATATGATACAAATAATCGTAACCTGGAATAGAGTTAATTGTGATTGCCCAGCATACTGAAGCCAGCCGAGAAACGTCGTACTGCGATTGGTGCGCTAATCGTTTCAAAAACGGTATTCCTACCGGAACATGGTTAGTAATGTCTAGCGGAACCAACGTAATAGGAAGTTTTTGATTCAGTAGCCAATGCGCTGAAAAAGCATCCCAATACACATTCCACTCGGCTGAACCATTGTGGGTGTATGTACGAACATTACCCGCTACATGAATAGCCCCAGCCATCCAAACAATTTCCTTTATATTCGCCCGGATCTCCGGTTTCTTTCGCAGCGCTTCTACCAAAGTAGTACAAGGTCCTGTCATCAAATAAGTAACGGGACTTGTAGTCTGAGAGAGGGTTTCTGCTACATAGTCCACTCCTTCCTGATTACTCAGTGGTGAGGTCGGTTGCTCAATGGCCAATAGTTCGGGTAAAGCATTAATAATATAAGGTTGAGCGCGCCAAACCTCAGGGAAAGCATTAACTCCCCGAACCGCACTTACTGCTACTGCTGTATTGGTTTGACCCATTAAATCCATCAATTTACGAGAAGCATCAGCCGCATAATCGGGGTAACAATCAGCAGGAGTTACCACCACGCCAGCTAATTCTGTTTCTGGTGTAGCCAGTAGAAGCAGTAATGAAAGCAAGTCATCTACCCCACCATCATGATCAAAGAAGACAGCATTTTTTATCATACTATTGGTTTACTCCGAAATGTGAATACCCCCAAAAACTTATCGTCACTTTTTCTATACAGTGATATTTTCCTATCCCGACGGAATAGCAAATGTGGGTTGTAGTACTATTCAGGTTCAAAGTAGGTAGCCAATAACCGGGCGAGTACTTGACGACCGCGAGCATTGGCATGAACGGGGTCGCGCAGAAAGTAGTCGTAAGAAGCATGGGTGTGAGCCATATATTCCCCCCAGGCTGATTTCATATCGAAGTATTCTACTTCGGCATCGCTGGTCATTTGAGCCAGTTGGGTTCGAAAATCACCGGGCGATGGTTGTAGCGTAAACTCTACGTTGGTACGAGGGTCCCCGCCCCGGCCTACCGGGCCACTCATTACCATAATTTCCGGATCGGGTTCCATCCGTTCCCGTACTTGCCGAATAACACTGTGAATGGCTGCGGTATCATTGCCGTGAGAAATACCGCCAATCATCAGCAAGTCGGGTTGGTACTGTACTACAAAAGTATCAACTCGATTTTGATGTTGATAGTAAGTGCATCCGGTGCCGCCCCGCACCGAGGTAATTACTTCCAGATCAGCCCCCGGATACATCTCTTCTACCAGTACCTCCCAGGCGGAATTTCCGGTGTCGTTAATAATTGAGTTGCCGAGCATCACTACTCTCACTTTCTCACCATTTTCTAATGCTTTCTTCGTTTTATCCAGATGCTGAAACCGGTGAGTGGGTGGTGAAAAAACGACTGAAGGAATCGTCTGATAAACACTGTCCGACCAATGTTTTACCGCTCGAGCATCTACTGCCGGGTTAATACTGATTGCCTTTAAAGAGGCGCTTTTCCCTTCGGCAGGTTGTAGCCAGAACGCTGCCTGGGTAGCATTCGCCTTAGATTGCGCATAGAAAACGTATCGCTGAAAATCGATGCTGGGGTCAATACTAGAATAATGGTCCGCCAATAGCATTTCACCTTTATCGTTATAAAAAATTAGTGCCCACATGGTTTTCTCATCTGCCTGCACCTGCATTTCTACTCGATAATATTGCAAGGGTTTTATTGGAAACTTAGGACTTTCCAACCGAACATTCTGAGCAACGGCTATCCCAGACATTTCGTTGAAGGCGGTTTTGTTCTGAGTAGTATCTTTTCCTAATGGGATTAAATCCCAATCATCTGATAACGCCTCTTCTTGAAAGTTGGCAGAAAATGTACTATCAGACGAATGGCAAGCTGATGCTGCCAGCAGCAGTAAAAGAAGGAGATACGGCATAAATATTAGTTCAGAGCAATGGGAAGGTTAGAGGGCATGGTGATTTTCCAGATATTACCCCGATTTTCGATTACGTAGATATGTTCATCGACTTGAACCGCATCGGTAGGTCCCTGAAAATCACCTATAATACGGTAGCTACGGACAGAATAGTTATCGATTTCCGGCTCATAAGTTAGCTCCAGATGAAGAAGATCCGCACCTAGCTGAGAAAATGGCCGCATCAGGGGCTGAGTTTTCCCATCGGACCAGCTTAATACAAAAGCATCTCCCCGGTAGGGGTCAGCCAATACACTATCCTGGTCGAAAAATAAACCTAGAGGCGAGCGGTGCGCGGTAAATGTGCCTACCGTGGCTCCGGTAGTATCAGCATCCATAATAATTCCGGTTTCTCGGTCGCGGTAGATATTAGCATCCGGGCCGTGATTTTGAATAGGGGGAACGAACTCTACGTTAGCCGGTTTAGGTGGAAAGTCGGGATCGTTACGAAATTGTTTTCCCCGATGAGCAAATGCCACCGTATTTATAAAAGGATCTTTCTCGGGGTCAGGGTCCCAGTCAGCAAATTGTTGGGGATTGAGAACCCCGCCCATTTCCCAAGGGTACCCGTAGTGTCGACCTTCGCGCAGCCAATTCATTTCTTCAGGGTGATCGTAATCAGAGGAATTAGATACTCCAAATAGTCTTCCTTCTTGCGAAATAGCCAAGTCGAAGGCATTACGTATTCCGTCAGAAAATAAATACCCGTTGGAAACCAAATACGACGAGTCATTTTTGAGCAAAATTTCTTTTCCACCGGCGGGTAAGCGAAGAATGCAAGCGGTAAGTGGCACTTCTCTGGCATCTGGATACTCACCGTCATTATCTTGCACTTCGCCATGATCGGTGCGAGCTCCGCTGTTTACGTAAATGTATTGCCCCTCCTGACCAATTGCAATACCGTTAAATTCGT
>NZ_JBARYM010000085.1:0-5808 GCF_049647865.1 Tunicatimonas sp.
TAAATTAAGTGTTCAAGTGTTCAAGTGTTCAAGTGTTCAAAATTACGTAACTTTCTTGAACATTGCGCGGTAAGCACACGAACACTTGAATACAAAAACACAAACTATAATACTAACAAACTACCAAGATATTCTAGAATATCTTCTCGTCCGGCTCTGGTTACTGATGAACTCGTTAGCATGGGCGGAAGTTCTTCCCAAGTTTCACGCATGGCTTCTTGAAAGGCTCGGATAGTTTTCTTAGTTTTTTTCTCGTGCTGCTTATCAGCTTTGGTAAAGATAATAGCGAAAGGGATCGTGTTCTGACCAAGCCAATCAATAAAAGCTAAATCAATATTCTGGGGCGGAATGCGAGAATCGATCAATACAAACAGATTAACTAACTGTTGGCGATTAAGCAGATAGGATTCAATCATTTTTCCCCAATCGTTGCGTAGGGTTTTGCTCACTTTGGCGTAGCCATAACCGGGCAAATCAACTAAGTACCACTGTTGATTAATTAGAAAATGATTAATAGTTTGGGTTTTTCCGGGGGTATTGGAAGTCTTAGCCAATTTCCTTCGCTCGGTGAGCATATTGATGAGCGAGGATTTACCTACGTTAGAGCGGCCAATAAAGGCAAACTCCGGTAGTGTACCGGTGGGGCACTGCTCAAGTTCAACACTGCTTTTTACAAACTCTGATTGTTTTATCTTCATTATTTTCTTGGCTCCCGGTTAGCGGGTGGGTCACTCACTAACTTAAACATGGGTCGTTTAAACACCGGGCGGCCCGTGCTATCTAATGACGACATTAGCTCTCTATTATCTTCAATAAAGCGGTTAAAAGTTTGACTTATATTATCATAGCGCAATCGGTATAGTACGACGCCACTATTTTCGCTTACGATCTTATCAGTTAGGTACCGTAAGCGGGGGTTATCGTTAACATTAATAATACGGTCGGTAAGTGACAGTAGCGAATCGCTCACTAACCCGGTAAGACTATCGTACTGATGAATCTGGCGGCTATTAGCTATGGTAACCGAATCGAAGCGAATGGCACGGAGTTCCAATACCAGTTGCTCCAATAATGCTAAAGTATCGGAGCCAACTAACGTTTTATCGCTCATTTCATCCAGAAGCTGGTCAAGATACTGTAATTTCTGCTCGTCGCTCTGCTTCACAGTAGACCAAGCATAATTTAGGCTATCGTTCAGGTGATAATAGGTGCTACGAAGCGAATCAAACTGCTCAATCGATACCTGCTCTCCTTGTCGAGTAATAGCAGTACTACACCCCACTAACCAGAATCCTACTGCAATCAATATAAATGCGTGCAATATATGCCGACAATACATAGAGAAATATTAGTTTGGGTTATGATAGTAATTATAGGGACAAATGCAATGATGGCTACGAATATAAGCCATTTGAGAAAGTAATTCGTACTTTGGTCGCAAATTATTGCCTATGGGGATGTTAGATCTTGATAAAAAGTATTTGCAAAGTGCTTATGAGTATTTCCATAGGCTGAACATTACATATTATCTATTAATTGCTGGTCCGCTAGTAGGCTTTTGCTACGCGTATTTGCAACACCAAGCTGCCGGTGGATTGCAACCCACGGTTTACCTTTCTTGGGTACATGTTGTTTTAATAATTGGTGCGGCATTGATTATATTTTTGGGCTACCGCAATTATCGACAAGCACTACAAACGGTGGATTCAGATTGGCCTTTTCAACAAAAGCTAGCGTTTTTTTACCACAAAAGTCGCGAATTGTATGGCTACTATATGGTAAGCAATGCCTTAGCAGCACTAGGATTATACCTGACCGGCGAACAGCTATTCGCCGGAGTCTACGCTGTTGTGCTGGTAGTATTCTCCCTATTTAGACCCACTTTCCGGCGGATTGTCCGCGATTTAAAATTAACTAAAGCGGAAGAAGAAAAGTTAGTAGGTGCCCAGCCATACTACGAAGATTAGCGAGAAGGTTATATTAACAGATTGATTGAACTAGGTAAACAGTCAACAAGTAGCTCCTTAATTTTTAATAAGTGTTAAAGAAAATTACAGAGGTTTATTAATAACAATTATACGTTTTTTCCAGCCTGTAGCTTTACCGTTCTTTACCAGAAAATATTACTTGTATGGTAAAGGTCTCATCCCTATTTGCGTTTCTCTTTATAATTAGCCTATCAGCTCATTCGCAGTTCACGTACTATGTAGCCACAGATGGGCAAAATGATGTTAACCGAGACGGTCGCTCACTGGCAACTGCTTGGAAAAGTTTAGCGTTCGCTTGCGATCAAATTCCGGAAGGGGCAGCTACCATTGAACTGGGTAAAGGAACCTTTGAAGCCAATAAAACGGCGGTACTCAAAAGCGGCTTTACGGTGGTAGGGCAAGGGGCAGAAGCAACTATACTGACAAATGCTGCTGGGTTTTCAGCTGCTTCTGACCAACATTGCGATTTTTCCGGTCACGCTCAGAACTACTTGATTTCAGTACCTAGTAAACGTAAGGATATAACCATTAAAGAGTTGAGTTTCAGCTCTTCCAACGAAAATCCACTTTATGGGGCAATTCATGTTTGGGACAGTGATAGAATTGAGATACAAAATTTAATCATCCGAAATTTCAGTTGGGCCGGACTGTACTTAAATCGCTCGGGTGAGATTAACGTAGAAGGCTGCCTGTTTGAAGATGCCAGCTACGAGAAACACTGTAGTGAGTGGGGCGGGGGCATGCGTACACGCTATGTTAAATATATGACGGTGCATGATAATGAGTTTAAGACGACTAAGGGAGGCGGATACGGTTACAAAGGCAGTGGGCACGAGGATGCTAAATTCTACAATAATACCTTTCATAACAATATTTCTAAAGGTGTTGATGACGGACGTCCCTTTGACTTTGAGTCGGCTCATGAGTTTGACTGGGGATTAGAGATTTTTGATAATGTGTTCAACGGAATGGTTTCTGTACCTCGGGGAGGGGCGCAGGGTTTAACTTCCAACTCAACAGATAAAACCTACGAGTATTCTATTCATATCCATAACAATACGTTTTACGGATCAGGTGGCATAGAGGGGCCTCGCTCGCATTTAGAGATAGATCATAATTACTTTGCCCAGAAGTGGAATAACTCAGGGCGAGTATATGAGGTGCACGGAGGCGAAAATCCGGGTCCGGTTAAAATTCACCACAATGTAGCTGAGTGCTCAATGGGGTTTGTATTTAAAAAGAACGAGCTAAACGAAAATGTATCTATCTACAATAATACGGTTTACCTAGTGAACTCGGACCGAAACAACTTTCCGACTAGCTTCTTAGAAGTAAGCGGTGCCGTACAAAACTGGCAAGTGAAAAACAATATCGTTTTTTCCGACGATGCTCAAAGTCCTGATAAACCTTCCGCATTTTCGCGAGGGAGCCTACCCGACGCAGGGATCAATTTGAGTCATAATGTAGCTTGGAAGGTAGTGAACGTACCCGAGGGTGTTACCGAAGCTGACCCACAATTAGTACTAAGCGGTGAGAAACCCACTGCTTACTACGCCGCTAAAAACGCAGAAAGCTACGTAGTGGATCAGGGTACCGAGGTAGGGTTTCTATTCGAAGGTACGGCGCCCGACCTAGGAGCTTATGAATGGAAAGAAGCAACGCAGGAAGAAGAGGAAAATGAAGTGCCTCAAGAGCCTGTAGTTACTGATACCACCATTATTACTAGTTTGCAACCATCGCTAGCAGCCAACAAGCGTGAGTTTTTAGTATATCCTAATCCTACTAGTAATACTTTGACGATAACGCAAGAATCAGAAGGCGGCACTCAACTGTATTATGCTAAGCTATCAAATACTATGGGAGAAACCTTAATCCATAGCACTCCTTCAGCCAGCGGGCAGCTACAGTTTGACCTATCGGAATATACGGTTGGCGTGTACTTTGTACACTTGCATACGAGTGAGGGAAAAATAATTTGGCGAATTATGAAGCGCTAAACGCACTTTTAGTAGAATAATGCAGGAGATCTAGAGGGATTATAAGATCTACAGGAGCGCATATTTAGTTAGAATAGTAGACATCACGTACGTACCAATCGATGTTGTGTATCCTAATAATTTAACACTAAGCGGAAATTGATAGATAAAACTTATAGAAAATTTGCTCTGTAGAAGAAGGAGTTGCTTCGTTTTTCGCTCGGTTTGGCGGAGAGCAAGTTCCTTACTATAACATCTACTATAATAATCTACCTAGCATTGTTAAGCAAACTCACCGGATCAAGATTAGAGCACAACGACAACTTCCACGCTGGTTCTATCCTAATCGCTCACTTCCTGAAGTACGTATGCCCTAGCTTTGGCAAAGGTATAGCTAGTGATGAAAGCTTTTGTACTAGCCAATAGATTGGACTGCTCCGGTTTAATTGGCGTAATAGTGTAAATAAAAGGATAACTTCTCTATGATTACTAGAGCGAAACGCCCGCCTGATTTCGTACTTAAGTCGCGTAGCCAAAGCCTGCTGTTCACTTTCATTTTGATTTAATTTCAATGCCTTCTGACAAACCAGATACGTAGAGCGCAACTGAGGATCACCAGGGTGGTACTGTTGGGCCGACATAGAAGTTGCGTGCTTTCGTACTTGAGTGGTACATTTATCTAAGTAGGCGTACTTCCAATTTCGGGCAGAGCGTATCCAGAAGTCGAAATCTTCGTAGGCTAGTTGCTCATCGTATCCACCTAATTCATCCAATACTCCCTTTCTAACTATCATAGTAGGAGGCGAAATAAAGTAGCGAGCTAATACATCGGCGTAGACATCTCCGGTCGGGATAGGACGGATATGCTTTAACCGATCGCGGTAGTGGTACCATAGGTGTTGTCCGCTCATGTCTATATATTTTGCTTCGGTAAACACTACTCCATAATCTTCCGGTAAGCCTTCAAAGTAGGCTACTTGTTGCTCAATACGCTGCGGAAGCATTATATCGTCGGTAGCAAAGTCAATAATGTACTTACCGCTGGCTAAGGCTAGCCCTCGGTTAAATGCCGCGCAGTTCCCTAAATTATCTGGTAGAAAGATTGTTTTCACTAGGTAGGGAGACACATTTGTTTGCAGAAAATCTTGTGCAATAGCAACACTAGCATCAAGACTAGCATCGTCAACTAAAATAATTTCTACTGCCGGATAGGTCTGAGCCAGCACCGAATCCAGGGCTTCTTTTAAAAATCGCTCGTGGTTATAACACAGCGCAATCACCGATACCAACGGTTGGTTTACCATTTTAGAAGATAGCTCCTTTTATACGAAAGTATTCCACCCATTCGCCTCTTAAAATTTTGTGTAGACTCGGAGCCAGTCCCTAAATCTAATAAATAAATGTTATTAGACTGACAGTAACGGTAGATGTGTGATAGTAATAAGACGGTAGGACTATAGGAGTTATACGTAAGTAAGGCAGTATAATAAAAAGTATACACAACTGAATTGGAAACCTGTACTGCAATACAGGCAGCTATTCTAACTTTCAAATGGTACACTGAAAAAAGCAGATAATGACTGGGGTAAGCCTTCGCATAATTCAGTAAATCTGATAAAGTGAGAGAGAGTTTGCGCTGACGGGTTAGGTAGCTCACGGCTATAAATTGATAGACTTCTGACAGTTTCTCTGGTGGTTCAGTAGTAGCTATAAAATTGGTTTTGGTCGCTTTGTTTAACTTGTTTCGTTGGTTGTTCGTTATCTTGGTTGCTAAAGGTTGGCTATCGACAGCAATATGATAATTTACTTGTTCATCGAGAGTATGATAGTGTGCTCTCTGTAAT
>NZ_JBARYM010000086.1:0-3612 GCF_049647865.1 Tunicatimonas sp.
GAAGGGGGCGATCCTCAACTAGAAAAAGCTATTGAGGTAGCACTGGAACTGCTAGAAGAGGAAGCACCCGAGTTATTATCGCAGCCAGATGATCCCGTGCGGGTGCTGCGCCCATCAGACCAATAGAATAGACTCTCTCAAAAATCTCCGAGGCCATTCCAAGAAAAGGAGTAACTGATGAGGCACATGCATTGACTTTGATCTACTTCTATGTTTAGAAAATTAGTGCTACCCGCTACACTACTTGGCATTCTTTGCTTCTTAATTGGATTTCTGGGAAAGTACCACTGGCTGCTCGATATTTTTTCACATTTCAGAGTGCAGTATCTATTTTATTTTCTGGTGCTGTTCACTCTTTCTATTGTTTTTAGGAAGAGAAATATAGCGATAGTAAACGGAGTTTTCGTATTGCTTATCCTAAGCAGCTTACTAAAATTTTACTGGCCTAATAATGTGCCCCAATCTACTTCGAGCGTACTAAAGATAGCCTCAATTAATTTACTATCGTCTAATCATGAGTACGCGCAGGTTAAGGAGTTCATTTATACTGCTCAACCTGATGTTGTGGTTGTTCTGGAACTTACTACCACTTGGAAAGACCAACTTCGCGATTTATACGATGAGTATTCTTACCAGCACATGCAACCGCAAGGCAATAATTTCGGCATTGGAATGCTGAGCAAAATCCCCTTGAGAAATGCGTATTCTGTACTACTGAGCGAAGCTCAAGCACCTACTGTGGTAGCGAATGTAAATCTCGACGATCAGTTAGTCACTATTATCGGAACTCATCCTATGTCACCGGGTGGATTTGAAAACTACCAATGGCGGAATAAGCAACTTACCAATTTGGGGAAATTAGCTTCGCAGCAAACGAATCCCGTGGTGCTGGTCGGCGATTTAAATTGTACGTCTTTTTCCCCTAATTTTTCCCGGCTAACCGAAGAAACTAAGTTGCGCGATTCGCGGCTAGGGTACGGATTACAGCCATCGTGGCCTGCTTATATTTTTCCGCTTCAAATACCCATTGACCACTGTTTGATTAGTGAAGACGTGGTAGTATTAGCTCGGGAGATGGGGCCTAATGTAGGTTCAGATCATTTGCCGGTTATCGTAACTGTTGGTATTGCAAATTGACTTAAACCACTGCTTTTTCTAAAAGCATTAGCTTCTTTTCACTGGCATCTAACCGAGCTTGAGCACCGAATGGGATAGTAGCGTTACGTTTAATGTGACCGAACATTAGTCCATAGAGTACCGGGATGCCGAGGGAAGCCAGACGGTCGTAAAGTACGTGGGCCAGCGAGAAAGACTTATCTTCATCATCAGTTTCACAATCGGTGAACAAACCAAGAACGATACCTTTGGCCGCGGGAAGCTTTTCAGGATCAAGTAGTAGTTGAGTGAGCATTCGGTCGATGCGGTAGGGAGCTTCACCTACATCTTCTAGAAACACAATCTTATCGCGCATGTCGATATCATAAGGCGTACCGCACATGGAGCTAACTAGCGTAAGGTTACCGCCCACCAAACTTCCTTCGGCTTCTCCTGGAGCAAGGGTAATTAGCTCGGCAGTAGAAATAGTAGTATCCGCTTCGTCTTGCAGATAGAGTGGCACCAATTCTTTCTCGCTAATATTTTCCGGATTTTGGTAGGTGAGCGAACTACTTGGTTCCAATAGTATTTTTTGAAAATATTCGCGGGTGTAATCATTGTAGTCCGAAGTGCTCATCGGTCCATGAAAGCAAATCAATCCCGTCTGGCTATGTAAACCGTAGAGTAACCCAGTAATATCGCTGTAGCCAATGAGAACTTTGGGGTTATTGCGAATTAAGTCGTAGTCTAAATAAGGAAGTAGGCGAGTGGTACCGTAACCTCCGGCGGCGCACATAATTCCGGCTACGTCTTCATCGGCAAACATCTGGTTAATGTCATCGGCTCGCTGCCGATCGGTGCCGCCTAAGTATCCCTTCTTTACTAGCATATTTTCAGTGTACTTCACTCGAAAACCGAGCTTCGCTAAATTCTCTACCGATTCGCGCAGCTTTTCTTCAGTGAGGTAGCGGGAAGGCGTGATTAGCCCAATAGTATCACCAGCTTTCAATCTATTGGGTTTTATAGGATTAGGCGGAGCGGTTATCTTCAACGATGGGACCAGTAGCCCGGTAAATGAGGCAGCAGTAGCATTGCGAAAGAACTGGCGACGGTGCATAATCTAATGGTATAAAAATTCGGGAAGATGCGGATAAACTGTTAGCTTTGCGGGAAATTTGTAATCAGCAAGTTAGTATAAATTAACAAACATGGCAGGAAACAGAACCTTTTCTATGATTAAGCCCGACGCAGTGTCGGAAGGTAATATTGGCGCAATTTTAAAGATGATGGAGGAAGCGGGTTTTCGCATTGTAGCGATGAAAAAAACTCAGCTTGGCAAGCAGACTGCTGGCAAATTCTACGAAGTCCATAAGGAGCGCCCATTCTATAACGACCTGACTGACTACATGTCGTCCGGCCCTATTGTAGCCCTGATCTTAGAAAAAGATAATGCGGTAGCCGATTTTCGTAAACTGATCGGAGCCACCAATCCAGCGGAGGCGGAAGAAGGAACCATTCGCAAATTATACGCTAAGTCGATTGAGGCCAACGCCGTACACGGTTCCGATGCCGACGAAACTGCCCAACAAGAAGGTAGCTTTTTCTTCGCGGAGATAGAACGGTCTTAGTTATTTTGAAAGAAAATATCCGAAGGTGCTTATCCGGTTAGGAAAGGCTTCGGATGTTTAACATTGGCGAGGATATTTACCGCAAGCAAAAAACGGTTTACTAATGTTAATTAGCCATCTCTGGACTCTTTACGTAGGCGTATTTCTCCAACCAGGAGGGTAATTTGTTGGTTTGAGTCATCGTATTCGTTACGAAGACAGGGTCAATACTAACTACTTTGGTACCAGGATTGATCTTGATAGTATGATTAGACTTTATAAGGAAGAGACTTCTACGGGCTAAATTAAATTCGCAGTCGCCCATACCAACATCAACCACTGTGTATTCTCGGGACCGTAGCTGACCTAGCGGTTTACCATTAATCCATATATTCATCCGATCGTCGTTGCCCATCAATAAGGGATCAGCGCCATTGTAGATTAGTATTTTTCCGTCGCCTAAACTATCTATGTTGGCTTGATGCAAATTATTCTTGATTAGGTAATTCTCTGAAGCTACTGGCTTTAGTGTGCAGGATACACTCCCCAAAGCAATAGTAACAATGCAAATCGCGAAGAAACTCCTTAATTGAACCATAGCTATATTCGTTTATAGATAAAAAAAGTGCCGATCTATAAAGTTTTACGGTTCAAGAAATAGAAATGTTCTCATCAGAATGCGGGACGTAGCGTATCATTTCTGCATCTCTACTGACTGTTCTTGGTTCTTCTCTTCCTTTTTATCAAAGAACACTCTCTTTATCCATCTGGGTAAAAAGATTGCCCCGAGCAACAGGTACGGATAGTAGGTGAGCATCCGCCACAAAATATTGGTTACAATGGTATAATCACCCAGGAACTCGTAGAAGAACTGGTTGAAGAAAAACTCGGCCGTACCACTGCTACCGGG
>NZ_JBARYM010000087.1:0-2675 GCF_049647865.1 Tunicatimonas sp.
GATTAGAAGAAACGAGTAAGGAGGAGACCCAAAGTACTCGTGAACTGGTACAAAGTACTTCGGAGGCGTATCGCACATTGGTCAAACATATTGAGGCTCACTCCACACTGACTCCTTCGGCCGAGTATACCTTGTTTATTAATCACCTGAACGAAAACATTGAGCACTTCAACCAGATTGTAGAGCGAAGAAGGTTAGATAATATCGGTGAACCCATAGTAGAATAGGTTCTTATAGGGTTGTAGTATTTGTTCAATCGTCCGTTATACAAATAAATCTATTTCAAGCTATTGTTAGTTTCCTAACGAGACGCCACCGAGCTGTCATTTTTCTTCCATCCGCTGGCCTCTATCATCTTATCGTAGATTCCGGTGTTTTCGTAGATACCCGCAAAAAGTTCTGCCCCAGGTCCGTAGGCAAATACGGGGATAAGATCGGGAGTATGGCCTCCGGTAGAGAAGGTGCCTACCAGATTGTTGTAGTTGTCACCCGACGATAGTGCAAAGCCACCGGTTTCGTGGTCGGCGGTTACTACTACTAAGGTATTTCCGTCGCGTTCAGCAAAATCAAGGGCTACTCCCAAAGTTTTGTCAAAGTCTTTTACCTCTTCAATAATATACTCCGCATCATTAGCGTGTCCGCCCCAGTCGATCTGCGAACCTTCTACCATCAAAAAGAAGCCATCTTCATCTTGCGAGAGATAGTCTAATGCCATCTGAGTGGCCTGCGGGAGAAAGTCACCTCGTCCGTCTAGCATCCGGGGCATTCCGTCGGGTGCCAACAGAAACCCGTATTTGCGCTCCATAGAGAAATTTTCTGGCTGCTGTAACTGGGTGGTATCAATCGTAAAGCCATGGTCCGCCAAACTATCCAGATAGTTTAGTCCGTCGGTGCGTTCGGCGAAGAACTGCGTGCCACCCCCCGCGAAAAAGTCTATCGACGAGGTAGTAAGCTGGGCCGCAATATCTTCGTACTGGCTACGGGCGGGAACGTGGGCGTAAAATGAGGCGGGGGTTGCGTGTACGATGGATGAGGTGGCAATCATTCCCGTACTTAACTCATCGGATACTAATTCGGTAATAGTTTCTACGGAGGTTGAATCATCTTTTACCCCAATTGCCCCATTGTACGTCTTCTGTCCGGCAGAAAAGGCTGTAGCCCCGGCGGCGGAGTCGGTAATTTTCTCGCGAGAAGAAGAAGTTTTAATCAGGCCAACGTAGGGAAACCGAGAGAAGTTTGGCTCCCCCTCGCCGTAGTAAAATCGGCTGGTAACCTGGGTAACACCCATACCATCACCAATCAGTAGAATAATATTTTTAGGACGGGTAGATTCTCCGCGGGCGGAAGTGTTGGTTGATTCTTGGGATTGGCACTGAGCCAGCAGTAGGCAAGAGAGACTGATTATAAGCGGGCGGATCATGGAATAGTGGTGTAGTTTGATCGGCAAAGATACTTTCTTTCAGCAAACTTACCGTAGAACTGATGTTTCTTTTGTGTTAAGAAGTAGGAAGGGTGGACGGTAAATGGTAGAGGGTTGAAGGGTGTAGGATTTTCTATACTCTTCACCATTACCCTTTACCCTTATTATACAAAAGGGTTTCTAATAGTTAGCTTATTATCTACAACTAGTCCATGGTGCATGTCTTCACTATACATTAGAGAAAATTCGTGAACAAGTGCGGACGCAACAATTATACTATCCCAAAAAGAAAAACTGTAGTTCGAACGGATTAGAGAAGCTTTAATTAGTGTTTCCCGATTTAGATTTACCACACGGTAATTCTGATAAAATGATTCTATTAGTTGGACAATATCGGACTCAGTAAAGTCTGTTTTTCTCAGCATATTAACGCATACTTCATTAATAACCTGAGTACTCAAGACGGGAACCTCTCCTGATTCTTTTTTCTGTACTAATGCCTTAGCTCGTTTTCTTTTAGATTCGTCTTGATCGTTGAAGGCATAAAGCTAGACATTCGTATCTACAAAATAGCTCATTTGGTATCTTGGTAAATGTCTTCTCGGGATAAAGGACGAAAATCTTTTACCTTCAAGGGGTTGTGAAGTAAGAGAGAAATTGTATCGCTGGTACCAGAAACGTGATCGTCTTGAGTATCGCTTAAAATTATCACCCGCACATTGGATGTTATTTTATCCCGATACTGCTCAGGCACTTTAATAACTCCATCGGTAATATTTGCCTCAAATTCTACAGCATTCATAGCAACTAATTTTCTTCAATATAACCATCTTTTCACTTCAAAACCACACCTTCTCTCGTCGATAGGGAGCTGCGTGCTTGATACATTGGCTTTGCTCTACGCTCTCCCCACCTCGCCCATCATTCATCCCGCAGTGAGTCTACTGGGTTTTGGGTAGCGGTACGGAAGGTTTGCGAACCAACGGTAATACCGGCTACCAGCAAAGCGGCTACTCCGGCTAGCACAAAGCTCCAAACGCTTAGTGTATCTTGATAAGCAAAAGTATCTAGCCAGTAATTCATTAGGAAGTAGGCTAACGGACAGGCAATGAGAAAAGCAACTAAAATGAGTTTGGAAAAGCCCTTAGTGAGTAGCAACAGCAACTGACTAACCGATGCCCCCAGCACCTTACGAATACCGACCTCCTTGGTACGCTGCTCAGCCGTATACGAAGCTAGACCCACCAAACCCAAT
>NZ_JBARYM010000088.1:0-13112 GCF_049647865.1 Tunicatimonas sp.
GTTTGGAGCGATGAGGTTTGGCGACAACCAAGTGGTAAAAAGTTTTGAGGAGAAACCCGAAGGCGAAGGGGGCTGGATCAACGGCGGCTTCTTCGTGTGTCAACCGGAAGCACTAGACTATATTGAAGGCGACCATATTATGTTTGAGCGGGAACCTATGCGCCAACTGGTATCCAATGGTCAGCTTACCGCCTATAAACACCACCGGTTTTGGCAATGTATGGATACGCTGCGCGACAAGCGCACGTTGGAAGATATGTGGAGTGAAGGAAACCCACAGTGGAAAATTTGGTAGTCTATGAAAAAACTACTCATCACCGGTGGATTAGGAAACCTAGGCAGTTGGCTTACCAATTATTTCGCTCAGCAGTCCGACTACGAAGTGCACGTACTAACGAGTCGCCCCCGGTCTATCATCACCGAGGCGAACTTTCAATTGATTACTTGTGATATTTCAGATGCCCGGCAGGTAGAAGATTCACTTGCACCGCACCGGTTCGATGGCGTGATTCATACGGCCAGCGTCAACGATTATTTTAAACCAAATTTTGCGCGAGACGCGCTATTGGTAAATGCTTTAGGTACTCGTAATTTGTTGGAGCATTTTGCCGGTTACCCGGAGGCTAAGCCCCATTTTGTGTACTTTTCCACCTTTCAAATCTACGGGCGGCGCAGCGGGTTAATTACCGAAGATTTGCCGCCCGAACCTAAGAACGACTACGGAACCACTCATCTGTTTGCTGAATACTACGTGAAGCAATTTCACGCGAATCATCAGTTGCCCTACACTATTTTCCGGCTTACCAATAGCTACGGATGCCCCAAAGACTACAATTCTTCCAAATGGTATTTAGTATTGAACGATCTGGCCCGGATGGCCGCTACCGAGCAGAGAATTATGTTAAAATCCAACGGAAAAGCCACACGTGACTTCATTTGGATGGGCGATGTCTGCCGTATTGTGGAGAAAATACTGCAACTTCCGCAGCCCCCCAACGATACGTTCAATATTTGCGGTGAGCAAACGTTTTCTATGCTAGACGTAGCTGAGGAGGTGCAAACTGCTTATCAGAATGAATATGATAAGCAATTACCAATTATGACCAATGAGCAAGACAAAAATGAGTATCCCGACGATTTGCGGGTGAGCGCCGAGAAACTTAAATCGGTGATAAGTTATTCGCTGACTCAGCGGTTTCAAGAAGAAGCCACTGCTATTTTTCATATGCTAAAGAATAAACCATGAACGTACTGGTCACTGGCCACCAAGGATATATCGGCGCCCACTTAGTGCCACTGCTCATTGAAAACGGCCACACGGTTACCGGTTGTGATATCAACCTCTACCAGGGCACCGCTTGGGAAGAAGTTATTGCACCCCAGACCGAATGGAATCGCGATGTGCGTGACCTACGTACTGACGATTTGCGGGGCTTTGATGCGGTGATGCACCTAGCCGCTTTATCCAACGATCCAATGGGCGATGTTGATGCTGAACTCACCTACCAAATCAATCTGGAAGGCTCGGTAAAACTGGCGGAGATGGCAAAAGAAGCCGGAGTATCACGCTTTCTGTTTGCCAGCAGTTGTTCGATCTACGGCAAAGGTGCCAAGCTAGATATGGACGAGAGCGATCCGGTGAACCCACTTACGGCTTATGCTAAATCTAAGATTGAATCGGAAAAGAGAATTTCAGCGATGGCTGATGAGAATTTCTCGCCCACCTTTCTGCGGAACGCTACTGCCTACGGCCATTCGCCTATGCTTCGTATTGATTTGGTAGTGAATAACTTACTGGCTTGCGCCGTTTCCAAGGGAAATATCGCGATTAAAAGTGACGGCTCGCCCTGGCGTCCGCTCATTCACTGTAAAGATATTGCCCGAGCCTTCGTGGCTTTAGGCGAAGCCTCTCGTGACAAAGTGCACAACCTCATGGTGAATGTAGGCGGAAATAAAGAGAACTTTCAGGTGAAGGATGTAGCTGATGAAGTACAGAAACTGCTACCGGATGCTGAAATCGTGTATACCGGAGAGGTGGGCGAAGACCCCCGCAACTATAAGGTTAACTTTGACTTACTCAACTCTGTACTCCCCAATTTTGAACTGGAGTACACTTTACAAAAAGGAATGCAGGAGCTACACCAAAAACTGGTTGAGCACCAATTCAGCGAACAGGATTTTGAAGGTGACCAGTTTGTCCGACTTCGCACACTTAAAAAGCGATTGAATTTGATTCAGTAACCAGTCACTATTTTCCAAATTTGCAATCAAAATTAACCACTGACCGCCTTCAACTGAAGATTATCACATCAGACGACTTAGATGATATTCATCACTCACACTCTCTGCCAGAAACTGACCGGTATAACACGCTAGGTATTCCTAAAAATAAGGCGACTACAGAAGCAATTGTTCAGCAGTGGCTTCATCAGCAGCGGGTAGAACCTGTTCGCCATTTCTCTTGGCGAATCTCTGACAGAAATAATCAGGATTTTATTGGATTAATTGCCTTGCACTTGGGAGAAGAACGATTTCGATCAGGCAAGGTCTGGTATAAATTACTTCCCTCACATTGGCGACAAGGCTTAGCCACCGAAGCTCTCACCGCAGTACTGAATTTTAGCTTCAGAGCGTTACATTTGCACCGAATTGAAGCGGGTTGCGCCACCGAAAATATCGCTTCGGTTCGGGTGCTGGAAAAAGTGGGTATGCAACGCGAAGGCAGCAAACGGAAGGTATTACCCATACGTGAAAATTGGGTAAATAATTACGAATACGCTATTTTAGAAGAAGATTGGAAGGCAATGTACAATTGACAAAGGATAGTGGAAAATGAAAAAGAACTAATGACTAACCTATCCCGGACTCGTTCCGGAATAGCAGTCAACCATTTAACAATAGAGCAATAGAACCATTGAGTATATGATCTTTACTGAAACCAAACTGGCGGGAGCTTATATTATTGATCTAAAGAAAATTGAAGACGATCGGGGCTTTTTTGCCCGGGCTTTTTGTGCGAATGAATTTCGGGAGCACGGACTGAATCCAGCCGTAGCTCAGTGCAATATGTCACTATCTAAAGAAAAGCATACGCTGCGAGGCTTTCATTACCAAGTGGAAGGAGCGGAAGAAGCCAAAACTGTTCGCTGCATTCGGGGTAGTATCTTAGACGTGATTATTGATCTGCGGAAAGAATCACCCACCTACTGTCAGCACGTGGCGGTAGAACTATCCGCCGATAACCATCGGACGTTGTACGTTCCTGAGCACTTCGCCCACTCGTTTATTACGTTGGAAGATGATTGTGAAGTATTCTACCAAGTATCTGAATTCTACGCCCCCGGTAAAGAACGGGGCATTCGGTGGAATGATCCCACATTTGATGTAGACTGGCCCACCCGGCAGCCCATCGTTTCGGAAAAAGATGCGAATCATCCTGACTTTCAACCGTAAATAATGATTCCCTAAATAAGCGTGAGCTACATCATTTCGCTCTGTGCTTCCTGCACTGCCTCTAACTGAGGCTCTTGTATATCCACTAATCCGGTAGATACATCCCGAATAATTGGGTTGTCTATTTCGGTATTCAGTGATTGTAAGTTATCGATGTTTTGCTGCTGGTCTTTCGCTAAAGCCTCCAGATATGCTTTATCAAATTCACTACCTGAAAGTTGATCCAAGCTATCTATTATCTTTTGCTGAATGGGAGATAGCGACTCCGGAACTTGCGTTTCGGTAGCTTCAGCTAAGTTATTTAGCATGGACAATGCTTGTTCATTAGATTCTACAATAGATTGTCCCAACTGCTTTATTGCTGGATTCTCCGCTTTTCGCTGAGCTATTCGGCTTAGCTGATCCTGCATACGAAAGCTCATAGCGGCCAATAAAACCCGGTCTTGCGGCGATGTAGCATCTTCCGTCAGATCACCAGCATTTTCTTGGGTAGCTACCACCTCCGTTTCAGTAGCACTTTCTTCCGCTGACTGATTACTGCTTCCGCAACTGGTTAGAAAGAATAAGCAGATAGATGTAAAAAAGAAATAGGTTATTCGGTAAGTCATAATTAAAAAAATGGTTTAGGTTCTAAACCATAAACCTCGGCTTGCCTTCAAATGTTTGCTAGGCTCGAGCGGGCAGGGTATACGCTTCTGACTGCTGAAAATAGTATTTCACCAACCCGTAGCCGTAGCCCAGAAATACGATGAAGGCAGTAAAAACACTTAAAAGCCCCACCCGAAGCGATTTATACCGCACAGTACCTTCAACAATAATTGCAGCTGCGTAGAATCCTAGCATAGCCAAAAACATCTGTCCTAAGGAAGGCACAATGAATAGCAGAAGTAAAGTGAGAAGCAGATACGCGTAAAAAGCTAACGGAAGAAAGTAGATAGGCTTTAGGCTACCCGGAAACAGACGCGCCAAATTGATTCGCGACTTTCCAAACCATACCATTTGCTGCCAAAAACCAGCGAGGGTTCGTTTGCGCTTGTGGTAAATGTAGGCTTCAGGAATAAGCCCTACCTTGAAGCCTTGTTGATGCATACGAATGCTCAAGTCAATATCTTCGCCACAATTGGGAAGGCGATAACCACCCGTAGCCTCGTACACTCCCCGCGAAAACCCCATGTTAAAACTTCGGGGATGGTACTCTCCCACTTGTTTTTTACGGCCACGGGTTCCGGCGGTAGTTAGAAAAGAGGTCAACGCAAAATCAACCGCTTTTTGTACTGGAGTGAAAGAAGAGTGTCCCCGATCTGGTCCACCAAAGGCATCGAGCTGTTGTTGTTGAATACCCTGATGCACGTGCTGCAAATAGTCGGGCGGAATTATAATATCGGAATCCAGAATAATAAAGTAGTCACCTTTGGCTTGTTCCATTCCGTAGTTGCGGGAGAACCCCTGTCCGTGGTTGCCAGTAGGCGCGTAGCGAATATCCAATTGGTTTTGAAAATCAGCCACCACTTGATCTGACCGAACAGTAGAGCCACTTTCTACTACGATTACCTCAAAATTGGAGTAGGTTTGCTGGGTCAACCCTTCCAGCACTTCTTGTATGTCTTCGGGACGGTTATACACCGGAATAATCAGTGAATAAAACATACCTACACCATTTTTCTTTCGAGCTGCTGGGTTTTTTCGGTGATCAGATAATCGTTCTTTTTACCCGAGTGGATAGTGATCATCTCTCCTAAAAAGCCTGCCAGAAAAAGCTGTACGCCCAATATTACTGCTACTAATGCCAGATAGAATAACGGCTGATCAGTTACTTCTCGCACTAATAGGCTATTATGAATTCGGTAAATTTTATCAACAATTAACCAAACTGTCACAATTAGCCCAAACAGAAACGAGAGCGAACCTAACGTTCCGAAGAAGTGCATCGGTCGTTTTTTGAACTTAGAAACGAAGTTGATTGAGAGCAGATCGAGAAATCCAAAGACAAACCGCTCTAAGCCAAATTTGGTTACTCCGTACTTTCGTTCCTGGTGCTGCACCACTTTTTCGCCAATACTAGTGTAACCATTGCGAGCCGCAATCATGGGAATGTAGCGGTGCATTTCGCCGTAGACTTCAATATTTTTTATTACCTCCCGACGGTACGATTTCAAACCACAGTTAAAATCGTGCAGCTTCACTCCCGAAATAAGGCGAGTAGTGGCATTGAATAACTTGGAAGGAATGGTTTTGCTAATTGGGTCGTGGCGTTTCTTTTTCCAGCCGGATACTAAATCGTACCCTTGCTCCTGAATCATGGCGTACAGTTCGGGAACCTCTTCGGGGCTATCCTGTAAATCGGCATCCATCGTAATGATTACGTCGCCCTGGGCATGGTCAAACCCGGTTTGCAACGCGGCTGATTTTCCGTAGTTGCGGTTTAGGCGTAGCCCCTGCACATTAGGATTAGCTTCGGAGATTTCCTGAATTACCTTCCACGAGTGATCTCTACTGCCATCGTCTACCAGCAATACTTCGTAGCGAAACCCATGCTCGTCCATTACCCGGGCAACCCAAGTACACAGTTCTACCAGAGATTCTTCTTCATTGTACAGCGGAACAATTATGGACAGATCTTTATTCATTAATCAAACTCTGGTTCTTTCTTCTTAACGATAGCGGCTACAATTAATGAGATAATCAATCCAAAGAATAAATTTCCGGCTAATCCTACCAATTGCCAGGTAAGGCCAAATAGGTTTCGATCCTCCATGGCAGCAGCACTTTCATCAATTTGCTCATCACTCATGCCAAAGCTTTCCCACACCATCACCTGCTGATTGAGTGTTTCCTTTTGAAGTTCTTCAGCAATCTCAGGCGTAAGCACATTGTACTGTAATAAGTTATACATTACAACCAGCACTGCGGCAATAGCATAAATGATAAAAGAAGATTTTAAAGCATTTTTGAAAGAAAGATAACCTCCATTCTTTTTCCGTAGTTCAAACCCAGCTATAAATAGAATAGCTATTGTGATTCCGAATATAAGAAAGCCTATTAGCGGATTCTGGATAAGCTTATAGTCAATCAGAAAAACTCCGGCTGTAAATACTACATTTAAAGCCCCTAGAATTAGGCCATATCTAACCGAGTGGTTCATAAAGCAGTGGGTTAGTGTGATTACAAAGATAACAGAACTTATGAGTTGGAAATGGTACGAGAACGCAAAGATGAAATAATATTAACGGCTAGTGCAATGGTTGCGGTTAAGAAAAAACCAAGCAATAGCTTCTTCAGCAAATCATCCAAGGCAATTTCTGCGGCAGTAATCATAGTAATGGTTTCCTGGGTTTGATTGTATTGCTCTTCGCCAAACTGCTCCAAGAACTCGTCTCGCCTACTTTCCAACGACTGTAATGATGCCTCTTGGTAAGAAGTGACTAGGTTACTATCTACTAACATAACCATATAATCTGTTAAAAACGTGCTCAGGCAAATGGTTCCGTACACTACAATGCCTAGCACCAATCCGTACCAAAACTTCCACTTTCCCTCCCAGTGATAGCGACGAAATTCGGCCAAGGCCAGCAAGGGAAATAATATAAAGATAATAGAATACAAGATCAGTTTTGGGGTGGTCCAAATCAATGGGTTTTCCCCTAACCCCTTCATGGCAAAGAATAAACCAATAGCGATAACGCTACCAACCAGTCCGTATTTTAAGCCTACAGAAAGGATATCCCGGTTAAGTGGTTTTTCCGTCATGGTGCTAAATATTGTTGACCAGCATTAAACACAGCCAGCACCTTTCCGGTAAGTGTGTTGCCCCACCAAGGATGGTTGTTAGATTTAGAAGGGCTAGTTGACTCATTAAAATTCCAGTTTGCTGTTGGGTCGAACACGGTAAGATTAGCAGTTTCACCTTCGGCTATTTTAGGTAGCGGTAGCTTCAGTAACTCGCGCGGTAGATGCGTACAGCGATCCAGTAGCGACCACCACGGTAAGGCCTCGGATACTACCTGAGTCAAAGTAGGTAAGAACGTGGGCAATCCTACCATGCCAAATTCGGCTAGATCAAACTCACAGCGTTTACTTTCAATATCCTGCGGCTGGTGGCTAGATACGATTACGTCAATTGTGCCATCGCTTAAGCCCTTCAATAAAGCCAATCGGTCAGCCTCTGTTCGCAGCGGGGGGTTTACTTTATAGTTCGTATCAAAATCAGCTAGCAGTTGATCCGTCATGATCAACTGATGCGCGGCTACATCGCAGGTGATGGCGAGTTCTTGCTGCTTCGCTTGGCGAATTAATGCTACAGACTCAGCAGCGGAGATATTGCTAAGATGCAATCGGGGCGGGTGATCGTACGCAAACTCGCTAGCATACTGTAACAATCGGATGTGCTGCTCTACCGCTAATGTTTCCGATAGGCTGGGCAGTCCTTTCATTCCTAATAGTGTGCTTTGCACTCCTTCGTGCATGGTGCCGAATTGGGTAAGCTGCGTATCCTCTGGGCGGTTAATTAGCAGTCCGCCAAATTTCTGCGTGTATTGCATTGCTTTCAGCAATACTTGCCGGTGGGTGAGCGCATTCAATCCATCTGAAAAGGCAACCGCGCCGGCTTGGTGAAGGTCAATCATTTCTGTTAGCTCTTGCCCTTCGGCCCCGCGGGTAACGGCAGCTAACGGATGCACTTTCACTAAATCTAATGAGCGACCTAATAGATAATGTAGATCGTTCTTCGTATCCAACACTGGCTCGGTATTGGGAAGCAAAACCACTTCAGTGAACCCTCCCGCGGCCGCGGCCTGGCTACCGGAGAATAAATCTTCCTTATGTTCCAGACCCGGATCATCAAAGTGAGCCTGCATGTCCAACCAGCCCATTGATACTCGTACTTCATCGCCTTCAATTATGCGATCCGCCTGCATGTCCGGGTCAGTTTCATCCGCGGCTTCCAGTCGGGTAATTACTCCGTCCTGGATCAATAAATGAACTCGTTGCTGATGAAATGGGGAAGAAGGCTCGAGAAGGGTAACGGACTTTAACCAGACGTTCATAGGAAGATTGATGACTGCGGACAAAGTTAATAGTTTATCAGTAATAGTCCACTGTCAATAGACTACAGTTGACAGCTTGCTGTATGCCTATTGAAAAAATGTGAGCTGCTAACCGTGGACTGTAGACCAGATGCCGAGTACTATTGGCTGTGGACTAGTATATTTGAACCTTCAACAACGAACGTATGGCACAAGATTACGACAAAATACTGAAGGAAAATATGGAAGCGCTAATTCTTCCATTAGCCGATAAGCTGCTGGGCTTACCCATCAAAACTACAGAGGAGCTACCCGATGATTTATAAACTACGTTGGAACGAAAGCCCGATTTACTAAAACGAGTTACCGCCCACGAAGACAACCAATCCTCCTACTTATTACACATTGAATTTCAGGTGAAAGATGAGCTGACTATGGCTAACAGAATGCTCTTGTACTACGCTATGCTCTGGGAAAAATATCGAGAACCCATAAAACAATATGTAGTATTCATCGGGTCGAGTAAACCCCGCATGGCTACCATTCTGAACCAAGCCCAGCTAGATTATCGCTTTTCTTTAGTAGACATTCGCGAGCTTAATTATCAGAATCTTCTTAATGATGCCACCCAACCGGAAGAAGCTGTGCTAGCAATTCTGAGTAGTTTTAGGAAGCAAGAGGTAGATACTGTTATTCCCAAGATACTACAAAAGCTACAACAGTTAGCTAAAGACGAACGAAAATTAAGGAGATACATTCGACAATCGGGTCGCTGAGCGATCGAGATATTGGCTAACTTACGTCAGCTACAACCAAAAATCATAAAACATACGGAAGCAATGGCACTTACTAACGATATTAAAACGGATGTGCGCTATCAGGAAGGAAAGGAAGAAATGATTGTTGCGATGCTAAAATCTGGATTACTTTCGGATAAGCAGATTGCTCAAATTGCTGATACATCGCTAAAACAAATTCAGAAGATTAGAAAATCAATTGAAAAATAGAATTAATGCTATCTACAAAGTGAGCTAAGCCGCTTACAAAAAACGAATCAGCAGAATTTCAACTAGCAGACTAGCCAAAGCTAACAGTAGAGCGTATTTCCACAAAGCAACCTGATCATTTTTGGATTGCATTAGGGCGGTAAAGCCTTCAACGTCGTCGGCTTCGTACAAAGAAACGCCTTTTACTCCATCAATTTGCTGCTGAAGATCATCAACCGTATAGGGCTCTACCAGTGACTCTAGCTCGGTATTGTTAAAAGATAGTGAGAGTAACCCTACGGCACTGTTTGCTGCATCGGCCGCTTCTTCAGTACGAATTAAATCGTAGAATCCAGCCTCAATCACATTTTGAGGTACCTCCATCAACAATCGTCCATTCACAACTCGTTGCGAGGGAATCAGTTCCTGTTCATTACGGCGTAGTTTGTACAAGTAGCGTTGCCCTGTCGCCGTACGGCTGGCCGAATCTAGTAAGCGTGAAGCTTCCAGGGTGATGGTATTCTCGTCCATCGGATAGTACAACGGCACGTCTAATGATTTGCTCATGGAAGCCAGGCGATACATCACCGGAACAAAGATCGCGTGGCGATATAGGCTAGTAAACTCCTGTCGCAACGGAGTGCTAAACACAAAAACCTGATCGCCCGAGGTAAAAGGCGTTCGCAGCGAGAGCAGATACGGATCGCCTGTTTTGTAACGTAGCAACGAACTACCCGGCAGGTTGTGATTCACTAATGGGACAGCAAAGGGCATATCAAAATTATCGGCACCCCCCTCAAACATATTGTCGAAAAAGGGATTCGCCAAATCAGGATTTGCCAAGGCAACGGTACGTACTCCGGTGGAATCTGTATAGGTTTGCCGTTGAGCGGCTAATGATGTGTTTTGAGTAACTTCGCCAAGAAAAGAAACATCGCCACTCGAGGGTAGAATAAATACCATATGCCCTTCGTCTTCCAGAAATTCGCGAATATAGGGTAACAGCACCGAGGCGTTTTGATTACCTCCTTCTATCTCATTTAAGATCAACAGGTTGGTATTATCTAATAGGCTATAATCTAGATTATCAATGCTGAAAGATTGGAAATTGAAAACACTTTCGTTGGCATATACTCTAGCTACATTCGTCGTACTGTTTATCCGGTTAGCTGCCAAGTTAGAAGTGATCTCCAGCACATTAATTTTATCACCTAAATTGAGCGTGAAGAAAAACTCGTTATCAAAAGTGACGGGATAATCTTCAAAGACAATCCGACACTGATTTTGCTGTTCCAGTGGAAAGTTAAGCGGGAAATTGACAGTATTAGTCGCGTAAGCGTTGATATTAACACTGCCACTACCCACTTGCTGCTCATTAATTAACAAGCGCACAATGAGATTTTCTACCGATTCACTTCCCTCGTTTCGCAACGCTACAGTTAGTTCATTAGCTTGCCCAGCCATCATAAATGGATTAGCCAAGTACATTGAGTCTACGAATACATTATGCCGATACGAGGATTGTACCGGTACCAGATTCACTTGTAAGGTAGTATCTTCACCCAGTTTGCTTCCCTGTATTTCACCAATGGTAGATTTTTGAAAATCAGAGATTAAGTATACGTCTGCCCGCTCTACTTCACTACCCTGCATACCCATTAGCTGCACATCGCTTTGAATTTTCTGTAAAACCTCATCCAGGCTACGGGCTACTCCGGTGAGGGAAACATCGGCTACCAGATCAATTAACTCTTCGTTACTTTTGGGTACTCGGGAAAAACCTCCAAAACCATTAGTTAGCAGTTTGTACTGAGCATTGCGCGGATAGTAGGTTGCAATTTCATCCACAAAACCAACTCCTTGATCAATACCTCGCACCCCATTTTCTAGTTCCGACGACATGCTGAGCGAATTATCCAGGTATAAATATACCAGTGGATTTTCTCCCGATCCTGCTTCATCATTTTCTCCGGGTAGATAAGGTTGGGCAAAGGTGAGAACTAAAAACGTGATGAACGCCAAGCGGGCTAATAAAATGAGCAGGTGCTTTACCTTCAGTTTGGAGGTGGTCGTCTCCTTGACATTTTTCAGAAACTGATTGTTGCTGAAATATATCTTTTTGGTACGCCGAAAATTAAACAAGTGGATAATAATCGGAATAGCCAATGCTAGTAAACCCCACAAAAACGATGGATAAACAAAACTCATGCGCTAGCTGATTGGAAAGTAACGATCTACTAATTCTCGAAAACAGGCATCCCCCCCCCGTCGTTCCAAAACAATATCAGCAATCTCACGAATAGCCGGAGAGGCATCAGCCGGACAGGCAGAAACACCCACTTTTTGCATCACCTCACGGTCATTAATATCATCGCCCATAAATAGTACTTCTGAGTACTGTATGCCCAACGTCTTCATCCAACCCTCTAGTATCTGCGTTTTGGGTTCGCTACCCACATAGCAATATTCTACTCCTAACATTTGCGCTCGATGCTCTACATTCTTGGCACTATGGCTAGCACTGATAAACGCTACTGGCATGCCCTGCCGATTAAGTCGTTTAATAGCCATTCCATCTTTAGCGTTGTATTTTTTAAAAGCGTCGCCTTTATCAGTTATATAAATACCACCGTCGGTTAGCGTGCCGTCTACATCTAAAACAAGTAAGCGGATTTTGCTAGGGTCAATGTTCATCAGAGTTCAGAGTTCAGAGTTCAGAGTTCAGAGTTCAAAGTAGTAAACATATCGTAATTCAGCACTCTGAACACAAAACTCTAAACCCTAAAACTTAGTATTTTTTAGCTTTGGGTTGCCCTTTTACTAAATCTGTACGAATTGTCTGATTTTTTCTTTCCTAGCTACAAAACAAAATCTAACTAATGTTTGGCAGATCGTTCATCTAGCTTAACCTTTTAGTAGCTATAGATGGTGACTACGGCTGATTCGTCTTTTTTTGCGCTAGTAGCTCTATAATTCGCTCTCTTCTGACAATTAGTGCCCCAAGGCTCTCCTTAGATACTCCTTTAATCATTCTGTAATCATACACTGGCTCATCATTTTCTAGTTTTGTATTGAATGACCTAAAGAAAACACTCTTCTTATCACCAAGCTTTTCGGCTATCTCTATTATATGAGTTGAGATTAAGAAGAGACTATCTGGTATATTTGCTAGAGCAGATATGATCGATAACGATGATTCAGAGGCATCTTTCACATTGGTTCCCCTAAATAGTTCGTCAAAAATCACAATCATTTTACCTTCTTCCTTAATTCTATAAGCAGCTTCTTTAACTCGCTTAACCTCGTGGTAAAAGTGGCTATACCCTTGATTCAAATCATCTGAAAGATTGATAGTAGTAAACAATCCGTTGGAAACAGTTGTAGTCATCTTTTTAGCAGGTACCGGCAAGCCTAAGTGCGATAAATAAACGGCGATGGCAAAGGATTTTAAAAAGGTTGATTTTCCGGACATATTAGCTCCGGTAAGAAAACAAAGGTTACCTGAAGTACCAATTATAAAATCGTTACTAACTGGATGCTCTAACAACGGATGAAATAAGCCTTCAACTTCAATACTGGGATTAGAAGAGTTTAAGTATTCAGGATATTGCAAGTTCAGATTGGTAGCAGTTTTAGCGACTGCTTCGTAAGC
>NZ_JBARYM010000089.1:0-11229 GCF_049647865.1 Tunicatimonas sp.
AAATTAGGAAAAATGATCCCCGAAAATGATTGAATTGCCTATCAACTAGCGTATAGCCGCTGTAGGTGCGGCTATATCCAATATGTTTACAGTATTTTCTTGGTTTCTAAGATTAAGTAGCATAAAATTGGTTTTATTTATCACTATATATATAAATTCTTTTAAAGCCGTTTCTGGATATTTTAAATGATTGAAAACGTTTACAGTCGTTTGTAAATGGTTCATCGCTAGTTAGGCTTTGTAGTATTCAACCGTGCCTCCGTCAAAATCAGCGACACGCTTTACTAGTGTTTGACGATCGGTCTCACTGTAGGTAGTGAATGATTTGGCCAAATCAATCTTCTCCTGTAGCATCTCGGCATGATCGGGACCGGTGATAAGCACACTAACGGGTAACGACCAAACGAAGTGAAGGGCTTCTTCCACACTTAAAGCACTAGGCACAATACGAGGCTTATCCCCGGATTTGAAGTGGGTAGTGCCGCCGAAAAAGCCGCCGTTGGCTAAGGTTTTCATCGCTAAGGGAGCGATATTATTTTCCACTAGCTTAGGCAGTACATTATTGATAAAGCTCTTATAATTAGGGTCAAATACATTGATCGGCATTTGGCAGGTTTGCATCACATCTGCCGCTTGTTCTAGCATCCGTTGGTGGGCGTTATAATCGCGGTGACCAGTAAAGCCGTAGTGGCGAATTTTTCCTTCGGCTTGCGCTTTTTGTACAAACTCCAGTACTCCGTTCTCCAGTCGCTTATCTACATCATTCGGACTGGTAACCGAGTGAATCTGCCATAAATCAATGTAATCAGTTTTCATCCGGCGCAGTGAATCTTCCAGATGCTGTTGGGCTACCTTGGCGTTGGTCGCCCGGGTTTTGGTCATAATATACGCTACATCGCGGTATTCGGGACTAAGAAACATACCGTAGCGCTCTTCAGCCAGCCCATTACCGTACTGCTCTGCATTATCGAAGAAGCGAACACCACCTTCCAACGCAGTTTCAATTGTTTTGTGGGCTTCAGACTCACTCATGCGAGCAATGTGGGCTCCCCCTAATCCGAGCATCGTTACTGTTTCGCCGGTTTTGCCGAGTTTGCGCTGCGGTAATAGTTCTCCTAACCGATCTCGCTGCGGAGCTAACACCGTAGGCGATTCAAAGCTAGCTAGTTGCGTAGTGGCTTTGCCGGTTTCATTAGCTTTCGATTGACAGGACAGCGGTACCATTATGCCGGTGGTAAGTCCGGCTAATGTTTGTAAAAATTTTCGTCGATCGTTCGAGTCTTGCTCTTTCATAAAAATTAGTGGTTAGGATTTTAAGTACTTCAGGACAACTTCCCAATCCTTAAGTTACTAAAAAATAAAGCTTATATAAATAGGTAAGTCAGAGTCTTCTTCAGTTTATTTGAGTTCAGCTTTTAGCAGATTGAGCCCTTGTAGGTTCTGCACTAAAACTTCCTTTACATCTCGATCTTGATGACCAATAATTCCGATGGGGCCTTGGTAATCACTATTCTGAATCGCTTGCATCATTTCTAGCTCTCGGTCGCCATCACCTAGTGTTAAGATTGTTTCACCGCCTTCTACCATTCCGTTGAGGTTAATGCATAACAAATGATCCTGCATCTTTTCTAGTAGCGCAGGAAACTCATCCATCTCGTGGTGAGCGTGATGGAAATTATAGACCATGCCTAAGTGATCATCGCCTAACGAATCAATAATTGCTAGCTGATTGATCGGATTACCAAACCAATCACCGTGGTTGTACATGCCCAGCGTACAGCCCTGCTGTTTGGCCCGCTCGCGAAAGTCGGCGATAAAGCGAGTAGCCCGCTGATACTTTTCTTCATCCGCTACATTCTCATAAAGTTGGGGCGAGAACGAAAACCAACATTCGGTTTGTACGTCATTCGCTACTATCTTGTCCCACAGAGCTTCATTATCTTCACCCAGATAACCTACTGAATCCTGATCAATCCAAAACCACACAGCCCGAAGATTGATGTTGTGTTTTTTGAGCGCTTCAAGTTCAGCTTCAAAGGTGGGTAAATGTTGCTGACGCCAGTCGTAAGCCAACTCAGAAATACCTAGCTTTTTCAGCATTTCCGCTCGCTCTTCCGGACTGCGCTCCTTACTATCGAACGGCACCACACACCAAGCCACCAGATTTGACTTATCAAACAGTGATGGATTTCTTGTCGCTTCATTTTCTTCTTTCGAACTAGAATTAGACGTACAAGAAATAAATATATTAAACCCCAGTACAATTAAAATGACAGATGTGATTTTCATAGATGTTTTTTGGTTTGGTAACCTTTATTGTAAAATACGCTCAATCCGTCTTTACCGGCTACCGCAATGTCGTTTTTTCCGTTACCATTCAGGTCAGTCACCGTGAGAAATAACCCGGCTCCCTTCCCCACTCCTAACGGGCCGTAGCTGATGGTGTGCTTAGTAAAAGAGTCTCCGTTCCACTGAAAGTAGTACAATCCTAATGGTTCATTTGATCCCGGGTCACGACCATTATGGGCGCGAAAGCGCTTGCCGGTAATTAGTTCGGGGCGACCATCGCCGGTAACATCCTCCCAAGCCATGGTGTGAAATTGGGCATTGTAGGGATCAATGGGGTGAACAGCCCAACTTCGTTGGCCTTTGCTATCCAGGTTTTGCTCGTACCACACCAAACCGTAGTCATGCCCCTGCCCGACGATCAAATCATTTTTACCATCTTCATTTACATCCACAATCAAAACCGGAACACTAGCCGAACCTAGCGACAGTTCGCGGTGCATCTTCCACTCACCGGCAAGCGGGTCTGCGGGAGCTTCGTACCACTGTTCGTTACTAATTAGGTCACCTCGGCCGTCGCCGTTAATGTCACCAAAACCTAATCCGTGACCTTGCTCCGGGCCAACTCTATAGCGGACAAACTCGCCGTTCTCGAGCCGGTAAAATTTAAGTTCATTGTTAGGGTTATTCGGTACAATTTCTGGCTGCCCGTCGCCATCAATATCCCAGGCCTGAGCGCATTCTACCGGACCAGTAGAATCAATAAGATGCTCTTTCCACATTTCGTTGTTGCCCGGGTTCTCTCGCCAAAGCATAGTCTGGTCGCCCCAACTTCCGGTGATAAAATCTAGACGGCCATCTCTGTTCACATCCATCGGAATACTGGCGAAGTCGTTGTAGTATTCTCCCCCGCCCCAGCGAGCTACCGTGGTAATAAAATGACGATTTTTAAATTCTGGCCCTTCGTACCAAAAAGCTCCCGAAACTAAATCCAGGGTGTCGTCACCGTCTACATCAAAGGCACCTACCGCTTCGTAGCTTTCCATTGCAATAGCTTGTTGCTCAAATTGCACTGGTCTACTATTTACTTCGGGAGCTTGCGCCATTATCTGACTTAATTGGCATCCGACCAGCAGTAAAATAGTGATGACCAACCGGATCGTAGATTCTAGTACGTACATTGAGTAGTTTTTGGTAGACTGCTGTATTCTCTTTAATGATAACCTATTTTATTCAGAATCGGAAGGGTTTAACTGGCTACCCGCTAATTCCAGCTACATAAAATATTATCGGCAGTTTCTGTTTCAGTTAGTTTGTTTTCTATATTGGATATTCAAATAAACTATGAAAAGAGTTATGCAACCTACTCGTCGCCATTTTATTAAAACAACAGTCGCGACTTCGTTGGCTTTTACATCAGTTCCACTGGTGCAACAACCATTTAAAGAGCAAGAAGACCACCTTTTAGATGATATTTTAGCTAAACCTGTACTGAAGAAAGAGCTTTTTCCTACCCCAGTAATTATTGATCGCCTGGAGCTTCTTCGTTATAAAGACAACTTCATCTGCCGGGTTACCTCTACCGATGGAGCCGAGGGCATTTCGGTAGGGAACAACATGCAGATGGTCAGCCTCTATCCTATTTTTTCGGTGAGACTACAGCCTTTTTTTCTCGGCAAAGATGCTCGGGAATGGGAGCAGTTACTGGAAGAAGTGTACGTTTACAAAAGCAATTACAAATTGCAAAACCTAGCACTGTGGGTTCCGCTGGCGACCATAGAGTTTGCCGTGCTGGATATGCTGGGAAAGATTGCTCAAAAACCGATTGGTGAGCTTATTGGAGAAATTTATCACCCAAAGATTGCGGTGTACCAAGCGAACAACTTTAGGGGCAAATCAGCCGACGAATCTATTGAGCTGATTAAGCAGCAGGTAGAAGATTCGCAAGCGAAAGCACTAAAGTTTAAAGTAGGCGGACGGATGAGCAAAAATGCAGACTACCCTGCCGACCGTACCGAGAAACTAATTCCGCTGGTACGAAAAACCTTTGGCGACGATATGACGATCTACGCCGACTCCAATGGTTCTTATGATGCGCAAGAAGCCATTCGGGTTGGCCGAATGATGGAAGAGTACGCCTACGACTTTTACGAAGAGCCGGTTCCGTTTGACTGGTACGAAGAAACGAAGCAAGTAACCGATGCCGTGAAAATTCCAGTAGCCGGAGGCGAGCAAGAGCCTAGTATGCGAAACTTTCGCTGGCTGATTAAAGAAGATGCGCTGGACATTGTACAGCCTGATATTTTCTACTTCGGAGGAATGATCCGCTCCATGAAGGTTGCCCGTATGGCGGATGCTAAGAATAAACCCTGCATTCCCCACATATCCGGTTCTGGCTTAGGCTATTTATATATGATGCACTTTGTTTCGGCAGTTCCCAATGCTGGCCCTTACCACGAGTTCAAAGGCTTTAATAATGAGTTACCTCTGGAATCGCCTACTTCCAGCCTGGATAGTCGAGAAGGTGTGGTAACCGTTCCCACGGCTCCCGGCCTCGGCGTGACAATTGACCCTGATTATATTGCGAAGCATGAAGTGATTTAATGTTACGGTGCAAAGTGTTAAGGTGTTTGAGTGTTCATGTTTGTAGTTTGAACATTGGGCTGCAACCGCTTGAACGCTTCAATACCCTAACACCATAATACTTCAACACTAAAACACTGCTACCGTTGAAATCACCGGGCAAGCCTGAGCTTCTTCTATATTCACCCGGATTTTGCTTGCTTTAACTGAATTGGTGGGAAGAACTCGTTTGTAGCCAGTGGTAGTTGCTTCCGCGATGGGTTGCCATTCGTTATTTTGCCAAGCATCTACTGAGAACTTACTTACCCGTTACCCAAGTGGAATATATTCTTGTAATACTACGTACTGAATGGTCTGCTCTTTGCCTAAGTCAATTTCTATATTTCCGGTAGTAATCGCGTTATCGGTAGCCCAGTAGGTTTCAAAATCATCATCGGTAACCTGGGAAGGGGCGAACTCACTACTTTCTCCTCGGTAACTGTTCGCCTTAACCTTGGCTCTAGCCGCTAAGTTCTGAGAATAAGTTTCGTCTAGTAACTTGCGCCAACCTCGCAAGGCTGCCTCATCATTTTCGTGTAGTAATCCCCGGCGATCCGGTGGAATATTTAGCAATAGAGTAGAACCTCATCCTACTAATGATAGGTAGGTATCAAACAGTTGCTTCGGTGTTTTGTAGCCGACAAATTATTAATACTTATCGCAAAATCCCTCAATTAGCTCAAGTCAATTGGAACAAGATTGCTCTTCAACTGGCCTATCGCTCTTTCAACTTATCCATGACTCAGTTCATTTTTAAGCGAATGTTTTACTGTTAAACAAGCAACAATGAAAAAGGAGACAGTTGTCTCCCTTCCACTTTGTAACTCTATAATTTATTTCTATTTGAGCAGCGTATTCTACTTCAACTTGTTGTTAAATAGTAGGACTCAACTACCCCTGCTCGGTTGGCATCACCAGTATCTCCTGCACATTCACGTGCTTCGGTTGCTGGAGTGCGTAAAGGATACTCTCGGCGATATCTTCGGACTGCAATGTCTCGATGTCGAGCATCGGCTTCATTACCTTTTCTATAATATCTTCGTCGGTAATGGTATCGGTAAGCTCAGTAGCAACGGCACCCGGCTCAATAGCAGTGATGCGAATATTAAACTCAGGGGATAACTCATTCCGCAGCCCTTCGGAAAAGGCCCGCACGGCAAATTTAGTAGCGCAGTAGACCGCCCCTCCCGGAAAGAGCTTTCGCCCGGCAACTGACGAGATATTGACGATATGTCCGCGTTTGTTGTCCATCATCTTGGGAAGCACCGCCGCTACGCCGTTGAGTACCCCCTTAATATTTACATCGACCATTTTCTCCCACTCGTCGGTCTTTAGTTTCTTCGCGAAAGACAAAGGCATCAATCCGGCGTTGTTAATTAGTACGTCCACATCTCCGAACGCCTCTTGCGTTTGTTGCACTACCTGCTTCCAATCCTCCTTTTTGGTTACATCGGCGGTTACCACCAAGGCTTTGCCTCCAGCGTTTTCTATCTTTTGCTTAAGTTCTTTAAGCCGATCTTCCCGGCGGGCGGTAAGCACTACTTTGGCACCGTGCGCGGCCAGCTTTTCAGCAGTCGCTTCTCCAATGCCACTAGAAGCACCCGTCACTATCACTACTTTATCTTGAAGTTCCATCGTATATCTATTGTTTTTGGTTAACAGTAAACCTTATCAACCCTGGAAACCGCAAGTTGTTCCGGCAAATGATGATTGGCAAGCCCCCCAACCTGAAACTCATTCGGTTTAAATGAAATTACTTATTTACCTACTCTTCACTTCTCTATCTTATCTGTTATCCAGTTCATTTCTAAGCGAATATCTAATTGCTGAGTAACTTGAGGGATATCTAGTAAAAAGTCGGAATCCTCTCCTATCTGCAATATCATTTCATTTTCATTTACCGATACGATAGAAAAGGTGAGTATTTCTTCTTCCTCAGAGACCAGTATTAGTTGCTGTTCATCTTCGCTAAGTTGCCAGCCGCCCAGTAAAGGCTCTGAGTCTATTTGATGAAGTTTAAATAAATTACCTGACTGAAGATTCAGCGTAAGTTCACGCTCTAATACTTGTTGGGCAACTTGGCTTTCTAGTAGCAGTAGTCCAATGGCTATTTCTTCTGGAGCCAGCCCTAAAGAATCGGCAAGCTGCGCAAAGAAAACTTTATAGTCTTCACCATCTACTTGTATGGTTGCCTGTAGAGCATCTAATTGCCACTCTCCGGTTAGCTGTTGTTCCAATGTAAGAACACCAGCATCATCTTGCTGACAGCCCAGCAGTAACAACCATCCGATTAAAAAGATAAGGCGCATAATGGTAAGCATAAGCAGCGTTATGATACGATACGTGAAAGATAGTAAATTTAGAGAAAATTCAGACGGAAAGTGTCGCCCTCTTGGCAATCTACCTATTTCTTGTTCTGACTAAAAAAATAATACAGTAGCCCAATAATTTCATCTTTACTTTGCATTTTCTTGGCATCGGGGTACTGCTCGTTGAAGAGAGCAATGAGCCATTCGTAGTCATCGTGCGATAACTGAAACTGCTGCATTAGTTTTTCTACGGTCTTTTCGTCGTAGATAAGCGCGTAGAACGTGGCTTCCACCTTTGTCTGCTGTTTCAGCTCCGCATATTTACGCCGCTCTTTTCCGTCTTTAGAGTAGCGTTCGTACAAATGAGTTAGCACTCCGGTAAAGGTTCCGCCTGCTTGCCCTAGAGGTAACCCGCCTTCTACACCTGGTTCAAAACGAATAGTCTTCTTAGGTACGATATCTTCCTTGCCTCGTACGGCTTTCACAGTCATCGGCTTTCTTTCCGGAGCGGTAATAATGGGTTCGATTAAGCGAGCGAAAACGGTAATTCCGGGCAGTAGAATGGAGTCTTCTATTAGTATCACCATCTGTTGCAAGAAATGCTCATCATTCACAACCAGACGATCAGGCTGGTAGCCAACCAAAGAGAATTGTAGGGTATCGCCGGAAATAGCATTAATAGAAAAGAAGCCGTTGATGTCAGAAACAGCTACTTTTCGCTTACTGGAATTGACGATATGTACAAATGGCAGCTCTTCTCCTTGGCTAGACGTAATCTGTCCCCGCACTACTAGTTGAGCGTAGGCCGAAGAGTTTAGAAGAATTAAACAAAGTAGACCGCAGTAGTATGGTGGTTGCATGCTTACTGCGTAACGCTAAATCTATTTCTTCGGTGTATAGCAATGTGGGTTATAACCGCTTTTTAACCAATTTTAACACTTCGGTTTAATCTTGATGACAACGGACTTTGAAATTGGCTGCTCACTACCGTGTGCTGAACGGGTATGGGGTACTAATCCATTTGCTTCCGGAAAATAAGTGGCTACACACTGAGGCGGAATTGGGTAAGAAACTACCCGAAAGTTGCGAACCACTCGCTTCTCTCCATCGTATTCGCTTACTAAATCCACCACTTCTTCCTGCGACAACTTCATTTTCTGCATATCACTAGCATTCATCAGTACTACGCGCCGTTCGTGGTAGATACCTCGGTAGCGGTCGTGTAAACCGTAAATTGTAGTATTATACTGATCGTGACTACGGATCGTCATCATTAGAAATTCGTCTTCTGCCAGTGGGTGGTTGGCGGGCTGATTAATGGTAAAGTGAGCTTTCCCGCTATCCGTAGTGAAGTTTCCTTCGCGGGCTCCATTGGGCAGATAGAATCCGCCTGGGTTTCGCACGCGCTTATTATAGTTATCAAAGCCATCTACTGTTTTTTCAATCGCATTCCGAATGGTGTCGTAGTTCGCTACCATCCCGTTCCAGTCAACAGTAGTAGCTGAGCCCAGCGTCGCCTTAGCAATCTCAGCTACAATTTTAGGTTCACTTAACAGATGACGGGAAGCTGGTTGTTTTCCTCCTTGGGTCTTGTGAACCACCCCAGTAGAATTTTCTACTGTTAAAAACTGAGTGCCGCTTTCTTGCACATCTAATTCGGTACGGCCGAGGCACGGTAAGATGAGGGCTGTTTTTCCGTGGGTCAGATGGCTACGATTGAGCTTGGTAGAAACTTGTACGGTCATGTCGCACTGCTGCAATCCTTGAGCGGTATATTCAGTATCGGGAGAGGCTGAGACAAAGTTACCGCCCAAACCCATAAAAAATTTGGCTTTTCCACTGGCCATCGCTTCAATAGCGGACATGGTATTGTACCCTTCTTCTTTGGGAGGAGTGAACTGGAAGTGCTCCTCCAGTTTTCGGGCTAATTCCGGTTTAAGTTTCTCCCAAATACCCACCGTACGATCGCCCTGCACATTGCTGTGTCCGCGTACTGGACAGGTGCCCGCGCCCGGTTTGCCGATACTTCCTTTCATCAGAAGTAGATTAACAATCTCTCGCACATTGTCGACTCCGTTTTTATGCTGAGTAAGCCCCATTGCCCAGCAAACGATAATCTTACTCTCTTTTGCCAGGAGGCTCGCGACTTCTTCAATTACTTCTTGCTCAACTCCGGTTTGTTGAATCAATTCATCTAAGTCGTACTGTAGCAAATCTTGTTTTACCTCTGCAAAACCCTCCGTTTTAGTTTGAATAAAATCTTGATCTAACACGGTGCCGGGTCTCTCTGCTTCTTTAGCTAAAAGCATTTTCATAATTGCTTTTAGCAAAGCTACATCGGCATTAATACGGACAGGCAAGAAAATATCCGTAAGCGACGTACCCGTTCCTAGCATCTCCAGTGGTTTCTGAGGATTTTTGAAGGATAGTAATCCCGCCTCGGGCAGCGGATTTACTGAGACAATTTTTGCACCGTTTTTCTTCGCTTTTTGCAACGCAGATAACATCCGGGGGTGATTAGTGCCCGGATTTTGCCCCATAATAATAATCACCTTGGCTTGGTAAAAATCATCTAGGGTAACTGATCCTTTGCCAATCCCCAAAGTTTCTGTTAGTCCTACGCCACTAGACTCGTGGCACATATTAGAACAGTCCGGTAAATTATTAGTCCCGTACTGACGAACGAATAGCTGGTATAGAAACGCGGCCTCATTACTGGTTCGGCCCGATGTATAGAAAATCGCTTCATTGGGGTCGGCCAAACTTTTAAGCTGCCTGCCAATTAATTGAAATGCTTCCACCCAACTAATCGGCTGATAGTGGGTCCCATTCGGCCGTAGTACCATGGGTTCGGTGATACGTCCGCTCTTTCCCAACTCGTAGTCTGTTTGTTGGAGCAGCTCCGCTACTGCGTGCTTCCGGAAAAAAGCCGCATCAGCTCGGGCAGCTGTTGCCTCTTCGGCTACTGCTTTCGCCCCATTTTCACAGAACTCTACTACTGACCGATGATCATCAGGATCAGGCCAAGCGCAGCCGGGGCAGTCGAACCCATCGAACTGATTAATCTTCGCCATTAGCTTCGTTCCTTCTATTATTCCAACCTCACCGTACACGTGCTTAGCGGAACTGGCTACCGCAGGAAAACCCGCTGCCACCTTTTTTCGCTGGCTTAATTCAATTTCAGAAGAAGGTTCTTCCGGCTGAACTTTGCTGGATTGCTTAGCACTACTTTTTGATTTATCAGACATTTTAATTTGGTTTAAGCAGTTGGTTGAGCAAGTAACAAACGCTGGTGCCCGTGATAAATATTGAATCGCTGGTTTCGGACAAACCCTATTAACCCCAGATTATACTGCTGAGCTAGTTGAACCGCCAGTCCTGAAGGCGCACCAACGGCAGCTAACAGTGGCACTCCGGCTATTAATGTTTTCTGTACCAGCTCAAAACTAATTCGTCCGCTTAACAGGATGAACGCTGAAGTGAGAGTTATTTCTGACTGACTTAATGCAGCGCCAATAAGTTTATCCAGGGCATTGTGCCGACCTATATCTTCCCGCCATAGTAGTAGTTCCCCGGCTTGAGAGAACAAACCCGCCGCATGTAGGCCTCCGGTATACTCGAAAATCAATTGTGCCTCCCGAAGCTTGGCTGGAGCTTGATGAATAACTTCCTGGCTTACCGATAAATCAGAAATAGTCAACGTAGGGCAAACTGCTTGAATCGCCTCAATAGATGTTTTTCCGCAAATTCCGCAACTAGAAGTTGTGTAGAAGTGCCGCTGTAGCTTCTGCCAATCTACTGGCAAATCGGACGACAGAGATACTCTCACCACATTTTCAGCTTCATCCGCTGACTGGCCGCTCGGACAATATCGGATGTTAATAATATCATCGGCATTTCGGATAATTCCTTCGGTATACAGAAAGCCCAAAGCCAGTTCAAAATCGTGCCCTGGGGTTCGCATCGTGACGGATAAATCGCGAGTTTCTCGCTGAAAAGTAGGCCCAAATTC
>NZ_JBARYM010000090.1:0-2308 GCF_049647865.1 Tunicatimonas sp.
GTCTAATAGCTCGCTTGCTCTGGCTAGATGCGTATCGGATTTCTTTCGCTTTTTTTCCTCCTCTTCCTTCGCCTTCTTCGCTTTTTGGCTCTCTGCCTCCGCTTTCTTCTGGGAAGCCTCCCACGCCGACAAGTCCACGGAGAACGCTGACACCTGCGTAAGGGGTTGATGAATGTGGGCGAAGAACCCTTCATCCAAAGCACTCGGCAGGGCTTTCAGGGTGAACGGGGCAATCTGGTCTTTTACCCGATCGTCCATAGTAGGTTTGGGAAGCAATGAGACGGCTAACCTTCCATCCGGCAATTTTCGCAGCGTGAGCGTAATATCCGAATGTTCCGTATAGCGACTGATACCCGTAAAAAAGTTTGTCGCGTGGTTGACTTCCTGCTGAGCATCTTGCTTGGCAGGAACAGTTGATAAAGGGGGTGATTGGTTCATACTATAATTGGTTAACGTATTTATCGGTAATTCATAAGAAAGAACATTGTCCAAAAGAAAGAAGTAGGCTGAACAGATCGGTTAAACCCGTTCAGCCCATAAATGAAGATCAATAAGCCAACACGTCAGCCTGGCTGTCTTTATCCTCGGCAGCAAACGCATCTAATGCAGCCTCTACCTCCGCTTGATCGGAAGGGTGCTCTATGGCACCTATTGGGTCTTCATCAGTTGGGGCAGGAAGGGCTTTGGGTGGAATAGCCATATAATTATGCTGCTCAATGGCTTGATACGCTTTGGTGCGATCTTCCAAGGCGGGGGCGGTATCTTCCCGATAGATTGGGGTCATTTGAATGAATTCAGTAATGATGTCCGAAATTTCAGGTGATAGTTCCTCTACCGTTTCAAAGTCAGCAATATGGTACGTGATCTGCTCATCATTGGGTAGCGTAGCCGTTCTAGCGGTCCAGCGTATTTGAATCACAACCTGTTCCAAAGGGACTCCCCGGTAATATAGTGTATCTTGAAATCGCTGAAAATTCCCCACGGAGTAGCTGTTGAATAGCATACTGCTTACGTTGCCCTTGCTGTCTAAAAAGAATAGTTCTAGCCATACGTTCTCTCGCTTAAATAGCTCTCCCTCAAAGATGCGATAGGCTAAAACATGAAGGCGGACGGTAGAACCGACGGGTTCACTGCCTTCTAAGGTGAATTTGCCATCTTTGGCATTGGCGCGGTACTGGCGGGGGTTGCCGATGCGATAACGGGCATTTTTGAGCACGTCTACTAACGTGGCTACTTGGGTGGTGATGGGGGTACTTAATAAGGTTTCCATAATTGAATAAAGGTTTAAAGTGATAAATGATACCTTGAATACCCTACTAAGATACACCTTTTATTAGTATAAAAAAACTAATAAAAGGTCTTTATTAGTTTTTTTATACTAATTATAAATTCTTTTCCTCTCAATGAAAATTCTTATCCCTAATGGTTTCTTAAATTTTTTTTACCCACATTGGATTTGCCGCAATTAGATTATATTTCTTTGATTATTTACATGCAAGGTATCACGAAAGGCCACTGCCAATAGCATTCAGCACCACCCTCATTGTATACTATTCTGTCCACTTTCTCTTAACAGATATCTACATGGATGACACCCGTATACTACTTTTGTTAAGTTGTCTTACAATTAAGAGGCATTGTTTGAGGTGTACGTACGTAGCTGGTAAATCAGCCGTTCTAATAACCGTAAATCTTTGGTGATAATTTCAGCACTTCCTTGCAGATGCTGCTGAAAAGGGATATGATAGCCATATTGGGTTATGAGCCCCTTTGGAAAAGTGATTATTACCCGGTATTCCCCTTGCTTTGGTAAGGCTGAAATACGATGCACTACACCTGATAACCCGCCGAATTCAGCTTCGGGATAATTCTCTAGATAGACATCTACGCGCTGCCCTATCGCTAGTTTACCTGAATTTTGAACTGGGACTTTGAGCTGCCCAACGATTGAGAGCGAATCATCATAAATAGGAAGAATATGTAGTATCTCCTCTCCTTGACTGACAAATTTTTGTTTAGTTAAAAAGTCAGTAAAAGAGACAACTCCCCCTTGTGGGGCCGATAACAAATAGCGGTTTTTCCATTGCGCTAAATCTGATTGAAGATTATTTAACGTGGTAAGCAGTGTGGTTCTTAATTGCCCCTCCTCAAATGTATGTCTGGTAGCTAGCACCTGCCACTCCCGCTCTAGACTAGCTACTTGAATCTGACTACCAGCTAGTTCACTTTGCAGTTTCTCGTAGTGTTCCTTCGTACTAATATATTGCTGTTCACTCTCCTCTAGTGCTTTGTCGGCAATGGTTTGATC
>NZ_JBARYM010000091.1:0-5549 GCF_049647865.1 Tunicatimonas sp.
ATCGTGAGTTTTCCATCAGCGTAGAGGCGAATGCTGCCTTTATTGCCTTCTATGAGTATTTCTCCGAAGGTATAGCGAGGATTGGGCTGATTGCTTTCATTGTAGCGATTGGCATCGATAATGCCAGTGGTACCGTTGGCGAATTGCAAGATCATCAGTGCCGAATCTTCTCCCTTAATGACTGGGTTAAGCGTTTTGAGTTGAGCGTAGACATTATCAATCTCGCCGACCAGGTAGCGAAATACATCAATAAAGTGTACTCCGGTTTCGTAGACGAACAGTTTGGGCATCGCGCGGAAGTAGGGCTGACGATCGAGATAAGCATCTTCGCCCCAGCCGTCGCCCATGCGGCAGCGCAGGTTCAGCATATGCAAACGATCACCAATCAGCTGTTGCTCCAATAGCTTTTTGATTTCTCGGTACCAGGGCTGAAAGCGAAAATTTTCGTGCACCATAAACCGCACATTGGCTTGTTGAGCTGCTTGCACGATAGCTTCAGCTTCGGCGTAAGTAGGGGCAAGGGGTTTCTGGCAAATCACCGCTATTCCCCGGTCAAAAGCCTGCTGGCAGATTTCCTGATGGGTGGTCGGCGGAGTAATTACATCCACAAAATCCGGTTGTTCCTGATCCAGCATTTTGTGGTAGTCAGTGTACACCTTGGCGATGTTGAACTTCTGGGCAACAACATTGGCTTTAGCCAGGTCAGTATCGCATAATGCGGTAATTTCTACCGGATCTATACGGCTCCAACCGTCGTAGTGAAACTGACTGAAGTAACCAGCTCCGATGCATACTCCTTTGAGTTGGGTCATAATTTAGTATTCTTTTAAGCTCATTTTTGGTTGCATAAAAAGCCACAGGACAATGCCGACTACATTCAGTCCGGCTCCCAGGAAGAAGAAAGGTACTTCCGAACCCGTCCAGGATTGCATGTAGGGAAAAGCCAGGGCGGTGATGAAGGCTCCGATGTTTCCTGCCATATTCATAGTACCCGATACGGCCCCGGCGTGCTGACGGCCAATGTCTACGGCAAACGACCAAGACGGGCTGAGTGTCATATCCGCCCCGAAGATGGCTACGCTTAGAAAAACAATCGCGGTGAGAGGTGTGTCCATGTATACGCTGGCAACCAGCCCAATAGCAGCCAGGGCGAATCCTACGGCGGCAGGTACGCGGCGCGATAATGTCCAGTTGCCTTGCCGATAGATTCGATCTACCCACCATCCCCCAAACCAGTTGCCTAAGGCTCCCAGTACCAGCGGAGCCGATGCGTAAAATCCAGCTTCCATTGCCTCCAGCGAGTAGGTTTCCTTCAGGTGGGGGAACAACCAGGTGAGGCAGAAGAAGAAGGTAAAATTGCTACAGAAGTATTGCCCCATAGCCAGCCACATATTCTTGGAGCTAATCAGGTTTTTGGCATTTAGCGGTTCCCGGGCTACTGCCGAGTCAATCTGCTGCCGGTTGGCCCGAATAAAGTCTTTCTCAGTAACCGATAGTTTGGGGTGCTCGGTGGGATCATTACGAAAAATCAAGTACCAGGCTACCGCCCAAACAACTCCAACGATTCCCAGTACCACAAAACTCATGCGCCAACCTAATGCTTGAATCAGCCAGGCCACAAACGGAAGCGCGAAAGCCGCCCCCAAGCGGGAACCCGAGAAATTAATACCGGTCACTAATCCCCGCTCCTGTAATGGAATCCAGGAAAACACGGCGCGTGACATGCCGGGAAATGCGCCCGCTTCACCCGCCCCAAATAGTAAGCGTACTACCAACAGGGAAACAAAATTCCAGGCGGCACCGGTGAGAGCAGTAAACAACGACCAGAACGATACTACGGCAGTTAGTACCCGGCGAGGGCCCAGACGGTCAGCTAGTAGGCCCGCCGGAGTTTGAAAGAGGGCGTAGCCCAACGCAAATACCGATAGCACCCACCCCATCTGTTCGTCGCTCAACTGCAGCGATTCGGCGATAGGCTCCTTGGCTACCGAGATACAGATACGATCGATATACAGTAGCAATGCCAGTAAAAAGGTGCCAACCACCATCCAGTAACGTCCGGCCATTAGTAGGTTTTTAATTGATGAACGACTTTGGTAATGGAATCTTCCTCACCCACATTGCCCGGAAAAACGATATACGTCAATTCAGGAAATTTACTTTCACTCCCTAACTTCCAGACCGGCACTCCCGGCAAAATCTGCCCGAGTACCGTAGCTTTTTTTACGCCTAGTCCCTTTGTAGCGGTATCACTAGAGGTAATTCCGCCTTTGGCTAGCAGATAGCGAGGGACAACATTCATTTGGCGAATAACATCCGTCAGGAAGGCTGAAACCCGCTGTCCGATCTTCAGGCTTTCTTCCTTATCCTGCCCGGATACTAAGTCGCGACTGGTGTAGATTACCGTATCCTGACTATTGGCTAGAAGATGATCGGCTTGCTGAGCCATCTGCCGAGCAAAATTTTCCGGATCAGCATGTTCTAGAATTTCGTTTACATTCAGTTTGATAGATTGTACCGAAGTATTATCTAGCAAGTGTTCGAGCTGCGCGGTAGATTTAGGAACATAAGAGCCTACAATGATCAGCCCTCCGCCGGGTAAGCTATTCGATAACAATTGCTCTCGAGAAAGCAACGGTTGAGGAGCTAATCCAGCCAATACGGGAACGATAGAAGCGGCAGTGCGGCAAATGACTGGAGTATTGGTGTTTAATAACCCCAAAGCAAAAGCTTCCAGATCGTAACGATCGGCAGCATTGACGATGCAGGTAGCGTTAGGGGAGCAGGCGTTAAGCGTTTCGGTTACGTAGGTAGCTCCTTTCGTGCGAAGATCAGGTAGGCTAAGCGAGACTACATCTTCAGCTCTCACTTGTCCGTCCGTCTTCTCCACTACCCAATCCTTTAGATTAGAAGCAGAAAATCCGAAAGATTTGTCTTGAGCAAAAGGCGTTTCACCTACCGGTATCAGCTCATCTACCTCCTGCACGTAGTGCGTATCGTTAATGGTGTAGCGTCCTCCCTCCAGAAAAGCCGGAACCAAAACCCTGACAGCTTCCTCTTGCTGCATTCCAGCCAATAGCGCATTTACTTCATTAGGATAGTGGCCTCGCAATGTAGAGTCGCTACGGCTAATGACGAAGTAATTGTGACCGGTTTGTTGGGCAGCTTCATTCAGGTTTTGCCCAATCGTTCCCGCCAGCTGATTGGCTTGCTGCACCGGAAGGCTGCGGGAGTTAGTAAGGATAAAGAACAGCGGAGTATCGCGCTGAAACTCAGCGTTAATCACTTCGGTGCTCCACTCGGTAAGTACCGGAACATCGTAGACGGTTTGGGTGCCGGTGGGGTCGTCATCCAGCACCACAATGGTTTGGGGTGATTCTTTAATCTTTTGTTGGATTTGAGTTAGTAAATCCTCTTGGGGTGGTGGAGGTATATTTTGTAGTAGTAGTTGTAGGGTAGTAGACATATTGAAATGAACTATTCCTCCAAAGCAATAACCCTGGCGGGGGAGCCGTCGCCGCCTTGTATTTTTAGGGGTAGTGCAATGAGCTGGACTTTATTTTGCTGGATTTTATCTAAGTTAGTTAGCCCCTCAATAATCACGATCTCCCCGCCTAGCAGAATCTGATGGATTTTTGTTACCTCCGGTAGGTTATTGACATCGGCTACCGACGGGGCTTCAACACCCAGCATTTTTATCTTTTTCGTCACACACCATTCGGCCAGTTCTTCACTGATGCGGGGTAGCCCATCGCGGTACCTTGATTGGCGTAGGTACTGACTCCAGCCGGTACGGAAGAGCAGGCTATCACCAGGCTGTACTTTTTCGGCTATCTCGTTCAAGTCCTTTATCTCAATCAAGTACTGATCAGGCAATTCGGGCAGATGCACTACCCAAGCTGGCCCCATACAGTCGGTTAGCGGAATCTGGTCAATACTCTGGTCAGTGACCCCAAAGTGCAAGGGCGCATCCATATGGGTGCCTACGTGGGAGTAGAGATGCAAGGTGCGGGCGTTCCAGCCGTCGCGCTCCAGCGTTTTGGCAATTTCGATGGTGACCCCCGGCATATCAGAGTCGTAGGGTAAGGTTAAGTCGATGGGGGTTTTCATTTGATATTACGTTGAGATGAGAGATACGATACTGCGTTGAGACGCAAGATTTTGTGTCTCAACTGGATAAATGGTTGATGATACTATCAGCAATCTCGGCAGTTTTGGCGGTACCTCCTAAATCTACGGTCACAATTCCTTTTTGGGTGGTAGCCTCAATGCCCTTTACAATATCTTGAGCCGCTGCGGTTTCTCCCAGGTGTTCCAGCATCAGGGCGCCCGACCAGATAGCACCGACCGGATTGGCGATGCCCTGCCCGGCAATATCGGGGGCGGAGCCGTGGATGGGCTCGAACATAGAGGGAAAATCTCTTTCGGGATTGATATTGCCACTGGGTCCTAAGCCAAGGCTACCCATAATGGCTCCGCCCAAATCACTGAGAATATCGCCGATCATGTTGGTAGTAACGATCACATCGAACACTTCGGGTTTTAGTACGAAACTGGCCGAAGCATTGTCGACGTACATTTTATGGTAGGTTACATCAGGGTACTGCACCGATACCTCTTCAATCACCCGGTCCCAGTAGGCGAGACTATTGATCAGCGTATTGGATTTGGTTACATTAGTAACTTTCTTTCGGCGTTTCTGTGCCAGTTGAAACGAATAGTGGGCGATGCGTTCAATACCCGCCCGGGTAAACACACTGGTATCGGTGGCTAATCCGTAGGGCTGATCGGGGTGAATAATTTTTCCGTTCTGGACAAACTCTCCTTCATTGTTTTCTCGAATCACCACAAAGTCAATATCCTGCTGCGATTTATAACGCAATGGGCTTTCAATACCGGGCAGTAGTTTTACCGGGCGGTAATTCACGTACTGGTGAAAGGCAGTACGAACTTTGAAAGTGTATAACATGGCGGGCAAGGTATCATCCACCTCCGGGTCGCCAACGGCACCGAAGTATATAGCATCAAATTGTTTAAGCGTACTCAGGCCATTGTCGGGCATGAAGGCTCCGTGCTGTTTGTAGTAGCATGCTCCCCAAGGAAATTGCTCAATCTCTAGAGTAAACTTGTGCTTCTCGGCAGCGGCTTGTAGCACCTTCAGCCCGGTCGGGACAATCTCGTTTCCGATTCCATCGCCAGGAACCACTGCAATTTTGTAGTTTTTCATAAAATGAATCTGCTAATTTTTAGTCGTTATAAACTTGTTCTTCGGGACCCATTCCTTCAGGAGCCTGGTAGGCGGTAGTCATTGCCCATTTGTCAAACTCAAAGCCATCTTCTCGCATTGAAAATGAAATGGTATGTTCCCCAGGTTCTTCAATCATGAGATAAATTAGCTCGGGTACTCCCGAATGAACCTCTTCGGTGCGCTGCCGACTTTCCCACGTCCACTTATCGTTATAAGCGTGGAACTGCATTCGTTTGCCGGTTTCGGGCCACTCGCCGTCCAGCCCTACGTGGATTCCGTTGTCTTCGGTACCCGTAGAGTG
>NZ_JBARYM010000092.1:0-2614 GCF_049647865.1 Tunicatimonas sp.
CTGAGATGTGGTACATTATGCAGGCCGACAATGAAGCCCAGCTTACGGTAGGATTTAATCAGCCGATGAGCCGGGAAAAGTATCTGGATGCGTTTGAGGACGGCAAGCTGATGAGCATTCTGAACGAAGAAGATGTGCAGGCCGGCGATGTGTACTTTCTACCGGCGGGGCGGGTCCACAGCATTGGTAAAGGAATTCTGTTAGCCGAGATTCAGCAAACCTCAGACGTTACCTATCGTATCTACGATTTTGACCGGGAAGATGACAAAGGTAATACCCGCGAGCTGCACGTAGACCAAGCGCTAGATGCCATTGACTATCAGGAATACGACGAATATAAAACGCGCTACGAAGCTAAAGAAAATGAAGTAGTAAATGTAGTTGAGTCACCCTACTTTGTTACTTCCTGCTTGCAGTTTACTGAGAACACTACCCGAGACTACGCTGACCGCGATTCGTTTACGATTTACGTTTGTGTAGATGGACAAGCAGATATTTACAGTGGTGGAAAAAGCTATTCTATTAAGAAAGGAGAGGCTTGTTTGCTTCCGGCCAGTATTAAACGCGTAGAATTGGTAACATCGGGAGGCTTTACGCTATTAGAGTCTTATGTTCCGGAGTAGTTAATTGCAAATACAAGATTACAAATGGTTAATCTTCAACGGTTTAGTCGTTTTCCAGTACGTAACTAGGTGATGACGAAAAAAAATAAGCAAGTAAACGTTCAGCAGTTAGGACTGGTAGAATACGCCCAGGCTTGGGATTACCAGGAAGAGGTTTTCGCTGAAATTGTCCAAACCAAAATCACTAACCGTAAGCAACCTGACCGGTCAAAGACTACGGAAAACTACCTGCTGTTTTGCGAACACCCCCCCGTTTATACACTTGGGAAAAGCGGTAAAGAAAGCAACTTGTTGTTGTCGCCCGAAGAACTGACTGAAAAAGGGATTCAGTACTATCCCATCAACCGGGGTGGGGACATTACTTTTCATGGACCGGGGCAACTGGTAGGCTATCCCATTCTGGATTTAGATAATTTCTTTACCGACATTCATCGCTATCTGCGAACATTAGAAGAAGCAATTATTCTTATGCTGGCCGACTACGGACTCGATACCGGACGCATTCCGGGCTTAACCGGGGTTTGGATGGATTACCAAGAGCAGAAGAATCCCCGCAAAATCTGCGCGATGGGAGTGAAAGCCAGCCGCTGGGTCACTATGCATGGCTTCGCCTTAAATGTAAATACTGACCTTCATTATTTTGATTACATCGTTCCCTGCGGAATAGAAGACAAAGCAGTTACTTCTATGGCCAAGGAGTTGGGAAGAGCTCAGGATACGGAGGTAGTCGGTGCTCGCTTACTAAAGCATCTGTCTGATTTGTTCGAGATGGAGGTCGTATCAAAAACGGCAGGTATGAATTTATAGTTGGCTATAATAAGAAAAAGCCCCTGAGAAATCAGAGGCTTAGAATCTTAAACTTAGTTACGTTCCTGTAAAAGAAGAGGCTTGACTAAGCATTACATCACAAGTATACGTTTTTTAACTATAGGAAGTTGCATATTTGCAACCAATTTTTATATAATTTGAACTATAACAAGCTTGAATATTACTTATCACAACCAAGGTTAGAACGGTTTCTCAGATCGACAGGAAATTCGAAATCTAAGGCTCAACAATTATATCGAGTCAACCTGCGTGTGAGTCAGGCTTTCTATCCTATACTTAACTTGTTTGAGATTTTTCTAAGAAATTCCGTTAATAACCAAGTTACATCTTATTTCGCCAATCCTAATTGGATTCTAACTGAGAAAAATGGTTTTATGAGTGATAGGTCTCTCCGTTCCTCAAGATTCTATCTGAAACACTCAGTTCAAAAAGCAGAAAATACGATTCGGAAAAAACAAGGAACAGTTTCTTCGGGAAAAGTAATAGCTGAACAATCATTGGGATTTTGGACAAGTTTGTTTGAATCTCATCATTATCGATTAATTGGCGGTGTAGTTATTCACTGCTTTCCTAACAAACCTAGCACGGCAAACAGAAGTTTGATTTCACAAAGGCTTAATAGAATCAGAACATTTAGAAATCGTATTTATCATAATGAGCCCATATGCTTCAATAACAATGATGTGGACTTTAGTTCTGCTGAAAATGTAAGAAATGAAATTTTTGAAATGCTAAACTGGATGGACACAGATCTCGCTCTCTACATTCAACAATTTGATGAAGTAGATTCTGAAATACGATCAGCAGATAATTTGTAAAGTCGACTATATAGCCTCGTAAATAGCGTACAAACTCATTTTTTATGAAAAAAGATATTGATTTTCCGAAGGTAGAGGGAGTGCAAATGGCGATTAGCCGCCAGAAAAATGAAGTGTCAGGTGAGTTTGAATTCTATGTGTATCTGATTAACGAAAATGCTTTTACGCTGGAAAATGTACTAATTAACTCATCAGGCTATAGCAAAAAGAAAGAGCAGAAAACATCGGTGCTTCGGCACTATTTGGAAAACGTAGCTCCCAACAGTGTAGCGAAGATAGAGTTAATTAACCCTGAACTGTTTGCTTTGGTTAACCAGTTTTGGGTTAGTTACTATCGCGGGAAAA
>NZ_JBARYM010000093.1:0-2582 GCF_049647865.1 Tunicatimonas sp.
ATCATCTACAATAATAGCCGCCTCTTTACTGTCTTCAATATGAGGGCTTACTACCTGCCAGAGTTGAGAAGGAGTAAAGCGTTCTCGCCTGAGAAAGTCGCTCACTGCATCGTGACTCAGATTAGCTCGGTGGTCAGCCAACTCAGTGCAAGTGTAGTTAATCTGCGTACTAAGCAGGTAGCTGATGTAATCTTGTTTGTCTAGCATCCCGAAATATATGGTATCTTTACTAAGAAGCGAAAGTCCTATCTATATCAACTTTACATTATAAATATATGAAGTAACGTGAACGGAGCTGCCTAAACTCGTTCAGTAGCCACTATGCTTCGTTCAGTGACTTATCGTTCTCGTTGTACCCTTTTCAAAACTTCGCTGCTAAGTCGTTCTTATCTACTTCCGCACGTACTTCATTAGGAATCAGTATCTTTCGCTAAAACTACCTTACTGATACATGTCACGGCTTGCCCGAATATTTCAGATTAAACACTTTTTACTTTACAACGCCGGGGTGTGGCTAATGGGCGGTACCGTTAGTTTACTGTGGTATTATTCATTAGCATCAGATTGGGGAGTGGCGTATGATCTTCAGAGTAGCATTCGTCATCCGTTAGCCACAGTGCTCTCTTTTTGGATACTAAGCTTTGTTGTATTCGACGTGTTCTTAGCCACCCGTCACTTTTGCAAACCCTGGTTTAACGTCTTTCACCTTGGAGTGAGTCTAGCATTTGGTGTAACTCACAAAGTATTGAGTTATGTAAGTGGCTTGCTATTAGAAAGATTATTTTTGCCCCAAGAATCTAAAACCTGGCAAGAGCTTATTGCTTTGTGGGAACATACTTGGTATGATATATTTCTTGGATCAACCGTTTACTGGATTATACTGATAGTGTTATTAGCTCTAGAAAATCGGCATCGCTATCGTAATGAACGACTTACCTCCCTCGATTTGCGAAATCGGCTCTCCGAAGGACAATTGAACCAGATGAAACTACAGATGCAACCTCATTTCTTATTTAACGCGCTGAATACTATTGCTATGATGGTACGAAAAAATAATCAGCGTGCTGCCATAGACATGCTCAGTAGCCTTAGTGAAATGCTTAGAAATAGCCTAAGTCGAAATCGGCAATCGTTAATTCCGTTAAAAGATGAGCTACAACTTATTGATCAGTATCTTACTATTGAAAAATCTCGCTACCAAGACCGCCTCACTGTAGAGCAAACCATTCAGGACGAGACTTTGACGGTAAAAGTACCTAACTTGATTCTACAACCGATTGTTGAAAATGCCTTTAAACACGGTATTTCTCAGAGTCTACAGGCAGCTCGACTGACAATTTCGACTCAGTTGGAACGGGATAAGTTGGTATTGGAGGTATTTAATACGGGAAACCAGCTTCCCGAAGACTGGAGTTTTACTCGCAATCAGGGAATTGGTTTAGGCAATACTGTTAACCGCTTGATGCAGTTTTACCAAGGCAACTTTAAATTTCAGATTACTGAACGGGAAGATGGAGTGCTAGTAAGAATTGTACTGCCTCAGAATTAATAAACACAAAAACTCTCGCTATTTTGATGCCCTGAAAGTCATGGAAAGAATAACCACTATTATTGTAGATGATGAATTGGAGGCTCGCGAGGGCGTAGTGGCATTGCTTACGGAAGATCAGCAAATAAACGTGGTAGCTGTCTGCGCCAATGGTATTGAAGCTATTCAAGCTATCCGGGAATACCATCCGGAACTATTATTTCTGGATATTCAAATGCCTCAAGTAAACGGATTTGAAGTATTGAACAGTACTACGAAGGAGTACCTGCCCGCGATAATTTTCACTACCGCTTACGATGAATACACACTTCAAGCCTTCGAGGTACACGCAGTAGATTATTTACTTAAACCGTTTACTGACGAACGCTTTTTTGCTGCTCTAAATCATGCTAAACAACTTCTTAACCAAAAAAATACGGCTACCCAATCCATACCTAATCTCGTTCAATCTCGAGTGAAATCAGGCCAGTCCAGCCAGCTAATAAATACTGACTCTTTCGCTTCAGAACGACTTACGATAAAAGTCGATGGCAAAATTCATTTTATTCCTCTTGAAGAAATTATCTGGATTGAAGCGTATGACTACTACGTAAAAATCCACGTAGCTGAACGTTTTTTTCTGCTACGAGATAGTTTAAAAAAGATGGAAGCACGTTTACCTTTCCCTCCTTTTGTACGCGTTCATAAATCAAGTATCATTAATCAAAAGTATTTACAAGAAATTGCGCCTCAGCATAATGGTAACGAGTATCATCTCTCTCTTACTTCCGGCCAAAAGCTTCACAGCAGCCGAAGCTACCGCGATCAGATTAAGAATTTGATCACTAATTGAGCAAAAAAAGGCAGCAAAAATAACTTATCCATTCATACACTGCACCCCAGCGGTTGTTGGCTGCAAAAACAGGTAATTTTAGCGTATTTAGTAGATATTAATTTCAGTTGAAATTAACTGGGAGTTCGAGGCTAAGAACACGTCTAGCTCTTGGTCCTAAATCATGCGCTTATGCTACGTAACTACATCAAAATCGCATTT
>NZ_JBARYM010000094.1:0-11436 GCF_049647865.1 Tunicatimonas sp.
ACATAGTACTTTCCTACCAGATGATCGCCTTTGATTTTAGCCGATTCAGGGGTTTCGCCTTGACCAAATTTTTGGTAGGCCAGCATTGATTTACAAATATGAATACCTCGGTCGTTTACAATATTGACTTTATGCACGGCGTAGCCGTTGGCATGCAGTATTTTTGTCATAGCATCTCCCAGAAAATTATTTCGCAGGTGGCCCAAGTGCAATGGTTTATTGGTGTTGGGAGAAGAAAACTCAATCATTACTTTCTCGCCATTAGCACGCTGAAACCCGTAGGGTTGCCCTGACTGATATTGCTGAAGAATTGACTGAAGCGCACTAACCCATACTGAGTCAGCTAATTCTATATTCAGAAAGCCCTTCACTACGTTAAAATCTTTGACAATGCTGATATGCTCCTTTAGATAATTGCCGATGGTTTCGGCCGTTTGCGGTGGACTCTGGTGGGTAATGCGCGCGTAGGGAAAGGTAACAAAAGTGTGCGATCCGGAAAAATCCTTTCGGGTGGGTTGTAAGCTCACGTCCTCTTCTGATATCTGGTACTGATACTGCTGTTGAAAAGCGGCCTGAATACCCCCGGTGAGTTGTTTTTCTATAGTCATAAAATCACTAAGTTCTGAGTTTTAAGTTTAGAGTTTTGAGTCTATGCTTGGGTAGAGAAACGCAAAAACCCTGAACACAGAACTCAAAACTCTAAATGCGCTGATTTAAGCGTTGCAAAGATGCCAAAATTATAAGAATATTGCAGCCTTCACGACCATTGCATCATTTTTATATCTATGCGAAAATACGCTGATCTAATTCATAAAACTTTTGACTTCCCCACCGCTGATTTCAATATGCAGCCGGAGGGCTTGCAGTTTCACGGTGTTCCGCTGATGGCGGCAATTCAACAGTTCGGAACACCTTGCAAAATTACCTATTTGCCTAGCATTAGTGCCAACATCCAACGCGCTAAACAAATGTTTGAGCAAGCCATACAAAAGTACCAGTACCAAGGGAATTACCGTTACTGCTACTGTACCAAATCGTCGCACTTTGAGTTTGTTCTAGCTGAAGCATTGAAAAATGATATTCATCTTGAAACTTCGTCCTCCTACGATATTCCGATCATTCGGCGGTTGTACGATCAAGGAAAAATCAATAAAGATATCCTGGTCGTGTGCAATGGTTACAAACAAGAATTGTATAAGCAGTGTATTACCGAATTACTGAATGATGGGTTCCAAAATTGTATTCCAGTGCTGGATAATGTGGAGGAACTACCGTATTATGAACAGCACGTTCGCAATTCTTTTGATGTTGGCATTAGGGTAGCCTCCGACGAAACCCCCCGGTTTGAATTGTATACTTCCCGCTTGGGGGTTCGCTATAGCAATGTAGTAGAGTATTATCGGGAAAAACTCCAGTATAGTACTAAGGTACGCCTTAAAATGCTACACGTTTTCGTGAACCAAGGTATCGACGATTCAGCCTACTACTGGAGTGAACTAAACCGCTTCGTAGAAATGTACTGTGAGCTTAGAAAAATCTGTCCTACATTAGATACTATTGATATTGGCGGAGGCTTTCCAGTAAAGAACTCGCTGTGGTTTACTTATGATTATGCATATATTATTGAGCAAATCATTGAAAATATTCAGAGTGTTTGTCAACAAAACAATGCTCCTACCCCGCACCTGCTTACTGAGTTTGGTATGTATACCGTAGGCGAAAGCGGAGCCACTATTTATTCGGTGCTAGGGCAAAAACAGCAGAACGATAAGGAGCTTTGGTATATGATTGACGGATCATTTATTACCCAATTGCCTGATATATGGGGATTGAACCGAAAGTTCATTATGCTACCGATCAACCACTGGGACCAGCCTTATCAGAAGGTAAACTTAGGCGGACTTACTTGCGATAGTATGGATTATTACAATACCGAAGCGCACCATAATGAGGTGTTTCTGCCTAAAATACCGCTCAATGACCCTCTGTATGTTGGTTTCTTTAATACGGGAGCTTATCAGGAGGCAATTGGCGGATACGGTGGTGTGCAGCACTGCCTCATTCCTGCCCCAAAGCATGTTGTAATTGACCGAGACGAAGAGGGTGGGTTTACTTATCGCTTATTTGCTCCCGAACAAGACAGCGAATCAATGCTACGGGTGCTAGGCTACAGCTGTCATTCTACACTATCTCTAGCCTTTTTAATCACGAGGGAATTACAGATCATAATCACCCTCTACCTTAGCTAGACCTCAACCGCTATACTTTTTTTCTTAAGTTCAGTAATATCCAACGCATATTTTATCACCCTAGTTGGATTGTTATTTTTATCTTTCATACATATATAGTAACCACGAAGATACACTTCGGCACCACTTTTTGTAATGCGCTTATATTCTCCAGGTTGCTTATGCCCATCTCTTAATTTCTCCCAAAATTTTTCGTATTCTTCTGACTGGGCATAATCTAAATCCACAAAAATGCGATGATGCTTTCCTTGCACTTCTTCTATTTGATACTCCATCAAAGATAAAAAGGCTTCATTGGCGTTAGTAATAATGCCATCCATATTAAATTCAATGGAAGCAATACCGCTCTCATCGATGGCATCAAGCCGCCCTTTCATTTCGCCAGTTTTACGGTCTACCTCTTCCTGCGTAGCTTGTAGCTCTTCCATATTTTGCCGCATTTCTTCTTCTTGGGCCTGCATTTGTTCAGTCATCTCTTGCGATTCGGCTAATAGCTCTTGAGTGCGTGCATTTACTTTCACCGTAGATATAGTAGAAGCAATACTTTCGGCAATCTTTTGCAGGAACTCTATTTCGTAGGGTTTAAAATCTTCAAATGACGCTAATTCTATTATCCCATATACCTTTTCATTCACTAGTAGTGGGACAATTAGTATGCTAGTAGGGTTTGATTCGCCTAAGCCTGAGGCAATAGTAACGTAGTCATCTGGCACATCGGTTAGGTAAATGGTATCTTTCTCCTGCCAAGATTGTCCGGCTAACCCCTCCCCCTTATAAATTTTCTGATCTAAGTATTTCTCGCGATCCCAGGCGTAGCAAGCTTCCAGGGTCATATAGGGTTCTGCCGCCTCTTCGGCTTGGATTAAATATAGCCCACCCTGATTAGCATGGAGGCGAGAAATTAAGTGCGACAAAATTACTTGGGTAAGTTGCTGATCGTCAGCATTATTCTGACGGAGTAACTCACCAAACTGAGCTGCGCCTTCAGTAGTCCAGTTACGTATTTTATCTTCTTCCGCTACTTTTTGGAGGTTATCGCGCATATTGAGCAGCGAATTACCTAAGATATCTTCGTCGCTTAAAGGCGTAAACTCCGCTTCATACTCCCCCTTGCCAATACTTTCAGCAAACTCTGAGGTATTTTGCAACCCTTTCACCAACCCATCTACCGCATCGGCCATCTCACCTACTTCATCATTACTAAATTTATGAGATTCTTGAATACGCTCCTCAGGTAATCGTCCTTCTCCTAGTTCCTGTATAACTTTTTTTAGATAGCTTACCGGGCGGGTAATTTTACGACTAATTGAAAAAGCTCCTATCAGTCCTAAAACCACTGTTATTGCACCAAGGACAATAATGATTTTCCGTAACTGTAGATAAGAAGCCACATTTTCAATTTGGGCTTGCTCAACCTCTTGCTCCTTGATACTGCTTATCTCAACAAGCTGTTGACGAATTTCCTTAGTACGCGGAATTATATCGTCTTCAACCATATTTTCTGCTAGTAGCTTAGCCATCGGGTCTTCGTAATCCTCAAAAGAAACGAGGCTAGCCATAATTTCTTTTTCACTTTCTATAAGCGATTCAAATTGGGTTAGCACCGTATCAGTTTGTAACATCAGACTACTATCGCCCCAAGCATTACTCAGCTGAGTAATTACCTCCTTCTGCTGAGGATACGCTATATGTAAATCTTTTAGTGCTTGTTTGTTGTCTTCATTGTTTTGTAGGTATACCCAACTGGTAATTAGCTTTTCCGATTCATTGACCATCGTCATAAGATTCATAATAGCATCTGCTGAAGGATCAGTAATCTCAGTGGTTCGTTCAGTTAGACTAATACCTGTGTTTAACGTTAAAATACTGATCAAAGCATTTGCGGCGAATAGAGCGATAAGGGTCAGAAATCCTCCCAGGATCTTTCCACCAATTGAAAATCGTACTTTTTTCATAGCTAGTATTCTCTGCTAATAGTGTTGGGGACGTATACAAGCGTATGGTAGGGCTTCTTATAGATTTATCCCTAGCGATACTCTGCAATAATGGTATGATTTACAGGATAAAAAAACACAAACTAACTTGTTTGATTACAAGGTAATATCCAGTGCATATGTACTACGAAAACCAATATTCTGCGTAGAGTAGACTAAGAGTTTATCAATATAAGTCGCCAATAGTGTTGGAAAAAATGTAGTTTTGCGGTGTTCTCACCAACAGGTAGAACTCAGGCTTCCTTTTTAGCACACCAAGTGGGCCTGCTAATCGTTCTTTGGTTAGGTGGGTTTACAAGTAAGCTCTTTGGCAGTTTGTAACTTTTAATTTTCATGCCGTGATTGATAAACTAGAAGCAATAAAAGATCGATTTGAGGAGGTAGGACAATTAATGATTCAGCCGGATGCCATGGCTGATATGAAGAACTATACCAAGTTGAATAAGGAGTACAGCGACTTGGAAAAGATTGTAAAAAAATACGATGAGTATCGGCAAGTACTAGATAACATTCGAAGTGCTAAAGATGTGCTGGAAACCGAGAAGGATGATGACTTCCGTGATCTAGCGAAGGCTGAGTTAGATGATATGGAGCCTCAGCAGATAGCACTGGAAGAAGAGTTAAAGTATATGCTGATTCCTAAAGACCCTAACGACAGCAAGAACGTGATTTTGGAAATCAGGGCGGGAACCGGGGGTGATGAAGCCGCTATTTTTGCGGGCGACCTATTCCGAATGTATAACTTGTTCGCCGAGGGCTTAGGCTGGGATTTCTCAGTAATTAGCCTTACCGACGGTTCCGCAGGCGGATACAAGGAGATTGTCACCTCAGTAACGGGTGAAGATGTGTACGCTAAACTGAAGTTTGAGTCGGGCGTTCATCGAGTACAGCGCGTACCTGCTACCGAATCGCAGGGGCGAGTGCATACTTCGGCGGCTACCGTGGCCGTACTACCCGAAGCAGAAGAAGTAGATGTAGAAGTAAATATGGGAGATGTACGGAAAGATACGTTCCGAGCTTCCGGTGCCGGTGGACAGCACATTAATAAAACAGAGTCGGCTGTTCGGCTTACCCATAATCCTACGGGCATTGTAGTAGAGTGCCAAGATGGGCGTTCTCAGCACGCCAACTTTGACAAAGCACTTACCGTATTACGCTCGCGTATTTATGAAAAAGAGCTAGCGAAACAAAACGCTGAAATTAGCGACCAGCGCCGGTCGATGGTAAAGAGTGGCGACCGCTCCGATAAAATTCGGACATACAACTACCCGCAAAGCCGAGTTACTGATCACCGGATCAATTACACCGTGTATAATCTATCTTCGGTAATGGACGGGCAATTAGGTGATTTCGTGGAGCAGCTTCGCATTGCTGAGAATGCCGAAAAGTTACAGGAAGGGTAGATTATGTTGAGTCGGAAGTTGGTAGACGGAAGGGGAATGGTGCTAATTGCCACCGTGGTTAGTCTGCTTATTTGGCTTTCTGCCTGCACACCCGAGGAAGAAATATTTACCGATGAAGTGGTTCAACTTCAATTTAACGAAGATACAATTCACTTTGATACATTATTTGCTAGCCGAGGCAGTACTTCTCAGTTCCTAAAAGTTTACAACACCAGTTCCAATGCTATCAACATCTCAAGGGTAGCCATTGGGCGAGGAAGCAACTCGCCCTACACGCTATTTTTGGGCGGAAACTCCAGTCAACAGTTTGAAAATGTGCAATTGCTAGGAGGCGATAGTCTCTTCTTGTTTGTAGAAGTACTCATCGATCCGCAGGATCAGGATCTGCCATTTTTAGTAAAAGACTCCTTAGTATTTCAAGTAAATGGTAGTCAGCAAGATGTAAAACTCATTGCCTGGGGGCAAGACGCTCACTTTCATCGGGGTTGGATTATTTCGCAGGACACTACATTGCGGGGAGATCGACCGTTTGTTATTCAGGATTCGCTCTGGATTGAACCGAACGTTACCGTAAAAGTCGACTCAGGAGCGCGATTCTTCTTCGATGATAACGCCTTTGCCTTAGTTCGAGGCACTCTTCAAACTGAAGGTACGGTTACGTCTCCGGTGGTATTTCGCAATGTTCGTACTGATGGAGATTACGAGAACTCCTTTGGGCAGTGGGATGGTATAACTTTTACAACTACGAGCCAGAATAATATCTTGAAGCATACTTACGTGCGGAACGCGATCAACGGTATAGTTATCAATACGCCCGATGCAGACACTATTCCTGATTTAATATTAGCCAATAGCATAATTGAAAATATGGCAGGGTACGGTTTGCTAGCTATTGGTTCAGATGTAGAATCGTACAATACAATAATCCATCGGTGTATTCTCGGACTAGCTTATAATTTGGGAAATGGGTACTACCGCTATCGTCATTGTACATTTGAAAACGGCAGCACGCCTCGTTCTATACCCATTCCTCGAGAAGACGAGTGGTACGGTTTAGCCTTTGCTGAAGCTTTACCCGAGCAACTAACTAACGTTGAAGTTTCCAATCAACCTTTTTACGCCGAACTCACCAATAGTATTCTGTGGGGTAGTTTGAACGATGAATTGATTCTAAGTATATCTTCCGAAGTAAGTACAGTTTCGCTGAATGCTAACCTATTGAAGTACACTGATACTACGATAGCAGGTAATATATTTAACAAAGATCCATTGTTTGTTGATCCAGCTATTGCGCAGTTCCAACTCGATACTCTCTCCCCCGCTATTAACCAGGGGATTAGAACATCTATTCTCAAGGACTTTAACGGAGCATTGCGTGATGAGCAGCCAGACTTAGGCGCCTATGAATACCATGAGCAATAAACAGTTGACAGTGAATTTCGACAAAAGACGACAATCAACGATTTAACAATCAACAACTAGCAATTTAGCCATTTAATAACCATGCAAGTATATCAGCAGGAAATTCGCCTACCCGCGCACGCCCGAGGTTTTCATCTAATCACTTCGTATGTTGAACAAGAATTCGCGGAGATACGACAAATCCGAGCGGGAATGCTACAGGTATTTATTCAGCATACTTCGGTCAGCCTAACAATCAATGAAAACGCTGACCCTACTGTGCGAGGTGACTTTGAGCGGCACATTAGCCGGATGGTTCCCGAAAATGCTCCCTACTACGAACACACTTTAGAAGGGTCGGACGATATGCCCGCGCACATTAAAGCATCCATGATGGGGAGCAGTGTCACTATTCCCATTACCAACGGACGGCTCAATCTGGGAACTTGGCAGGGAATTTATCTCTGCGAACACCGTAACCACGGAGGTTCTCGTCGCTTAGTTCTTACCGCTTGGGGAGAATAACAGTTAGCAATTAGCAATGTGCGACGATAAGTAGTAAGAAGGAGTGAACAGGTAGTAATTAACCAACAGTGAGTCCAATCATTATCAACTAGCTTTAACTTTTCATTGCTCATTGCTAGCTGTCGTTATTCCTTCTTGCTGGCATCGAAGAGTTTTTTCTTTTCTTCGCGAGTGAGGCTATCGTAGCCACTGTCTGAAATCTTATCTAAAATAGCGTCTATCTCTTCTTGCTTAGTTTCGTAAGTGGTTTTAGTCACCTTGCTAACTTTGCTATGACCATTGCTAGATTTTGACCGCCGATACGATACCTTTACCTTAGGCTGTCGTACAAAGAAGCTTTTGGCAAATGTGAGAAACTGTGTCACTGGCCGCCCCAGATCATTGCCTCGCTGAAGCTGCTTAATAAACAGAAAACCTAATCCCGCTCCGGCCAAGTGAGCCAAGTTTCCTCCGGCGTTACTCCCGGCCGTACCTACGTACGACATAATCACAAAAAACAGGGCAATATATTTAATGCGAACCGGCCCTAGCAAAATAAGGGGAATAGAATAATTTGGCATAAATGTAGCCGCGCCCACCACTACTGCATATACTCCCGCCGAAGCACCCAGCATTTCTGAGCTGCTAATCTGATTTTGAAAATATGGAATTAAGTTATAAATCAGGATGTAGAACACCCCACCAACCAGACCACCCAAAATATACAGGTTTACTACCTTTTCGTCGCCTAAGAACTCCTGAATAATTTTACCAAACCAGTACAGAAATAGCATATTAAACAGAATATGCAGAAAATCTTCGTGGGTAAAGAAGTAAGTTACCAGGGTCCAGGGTTGGTAAATTAGCTTTCCTAAAGAAGCAGGTAGCGTAAGTTGATCGACGATCACTGAATAAATATTGCTCTCCGTCGATATGGTAAGAGGAACCCAGATAAGGAGCAAGACTAAGAATATGATCAAATTGATCACGATAATCTGCATCAGCCCATTATTAGGCCGTTGAAATGCGTGTTTTAGTTCGTCTAGTATACTATTCATGAATTACTGCTGCTAATAAAATGCGTCTCGCTTATCTTTCCACACCTTCAGTAAGATAAAAGCAAATAACATACCGCCTAAGTGGGCAAAATGCGCCACATTATCGCCGGGCTGACGCGAAAACCCTGCCCAAAGTTCGTATGCTCCGTAGAAAAAAACAAAGTACTTCGCCTTAATTGGAAAAGGGAAAAATAGTAAAAATAATTCGGTATTGGGAAACAACAGTCCAAAGGCCATCAAAATTCCAAACACAGCTCCCGAAGCTCCTACCATTGGAATATTTGCTTTACTCTGAACTACTTGCTGAACCAACTGCCGCCCCTGACTTATGTAAGAGTTACTATTCGGATCGTCGTAAAATTCATCAAGCAACGCTTGAATCTGAGAATTGCCATAGGCAAATTCGGCTTCTTCTAAAATAAAGGTAGACAACCGCTCGGGAGTAGTTTCTTCCAATACCCGATCAGCAGCTTGTTCTATTTGGTGTATTTCGTAATAGTTAATGGCCGAATACAGCAAACTGGCCCCCAACCCCGTTACCAAATAAAACACCAGAAACCGCTGATTACCCCAAACGCGCTCCAGCATTGGCCCGAAGATAAAAAGCGCGAACATATTCCCAAACAGGTGAAATAAGCCACCGTGAATAAATAAATGGGTGATAAATTGGTACGGCTGAAAAGTTTCAGCATGGATATAGCGTAAGCCAAATAGATTGACAAACATATCCGTAGAAAATATCAGCGATTGTAATGCAAATATCGCGACATTGATAATAAGTAGATTTTTAACCGTAGGGGTTAGACTGCCAAACATATTAGGTGTTGGTAAAAAAAGTAGCGATTTTTCCTAGCTCGAGTACATACGTAGTTTTACGGCCATCGGGTGCATAATCAGGCTGAATACAGCCAAATAAGCGGTCAATTAACGCCCGCATCTCCGCTTCACTAAGCCGCTGCCCTGCCTTCATAGCCATACGCCGAGCAATAGAGCGAGCCATATTATCTCGTTTGCTTAGTGTTAGCCGTTCTTGGTTACTTTTATATTGTTCAATAATTCCTTCTAGCACTTCTTGTTCGGTTCCGGTTTTCACATCGGGGGGGACTCCTTGTACTACTAATGTTCTATCACCTGCGATAGTGAATACAAAGCCCATCGCCCGGATTTCTTCATCTAGCTCCTGCAATAACGCTAAATCCGTAGATGAAACTTGAATAGTTTGCGGAAATAAAGATTGCTGAGAAACGGCTGATTTTTTTTCTAACGCTAACGAATACTGCTCAAATAAGATGCGTTCGTGGGCTGCCTGCTGGTCAACAAGCATAATCCCTGATTTTACATGGACAGCAATATAAGTATGGTGAATTTGGAATGGGGCATCGCTGGCAGCCTTCTGCTCTGACTCCAAAAACATTTCGCCCCGCTCTGAAGTGCGATTTACCACACTTTGCAAAGTGACCGGTGCGGTAGCTTCCTGATTTTCTTCCGTTGGGTCTTTAGGAAAGTCAAAGTGAGATTTTTCGTCACCCGACCGATATAACGATTCCCAATGTTCCAGATTAGCCCGCCGGGTAATTTCAGCACTCGGTAGTGCCTGATACTCCTTTTGGTTTAACCGAGATGGAATAGTCGTGGTAGTTTTTTCTTCCGGTGGCGAAGGTTCGGTAGAAGAGAATATAGCGAAGTGATTTTCTTCGTCAAAAACCGGAGAAACTAAGTTCTTGCCCAACGAACGCTTTACCGCTGCTCGAACAATAGCGTAAATGGTGCGTTCGTCCGAAAATTTAATCTCAGTTTTAGTAGGATGAACGTTCACATCAATATGCTGCGGATCAACTTCCAAAAATAAGGTATAGAACGGAAAGCTTCCATCGGGTAACATGGCCTCGTAGGCGCTCATTACCGCGTGGTGCAAGTAGTTACTTTTAATGTACCGCTGGTTTACGAAGAAAAACTGCTCCCCCCGCGTGCGCTTATGAAACTCGGGCTTGCCTATCAGCCCGGTTATTCGCACATGATCGGTTTCCTCTTCACAGGGAAGTAGCTGAGACGAGTACGCACTGGTGAACAGATCACCGATTCGGGTAGGTAGTGAACCTGCGGGCAAATCGTACACCAGCTTATCACTTTGAAAGAAGCGAAACCCCAAATCGGGGCGAGCCAGCACTACCCGGTAAAATTCGTCCATAATATGCCGCACTTCTACCGAATTAGACTTTAAGAAACTACGGCGCGCCGGAATATTATAAAATAAATTCTTTACACAGATATTAGTACCTACTGGCCCGGTAGCAGGTTCAGTCTGTTTAAACTCCGAACCTTCCACCACTATGCGAGTAGCCAATTCATCTTCCTCTCGGCGAGTGGTTAACTCTACCTGGGCTACTGCCGCAATAGAAGCCAAGGCCTCACCTCGGAAACCTAGCGTATGAATGTTGTAAATATCTTCGGTTTGGCGGATTTTAGAGGTAGCGTGTCGCTCAAAACACATTCGAGCATCAGACGAACTCATCCCTCGCCCATTATCAATTACTTGAACCAGGCCTTTCCCCGAGTCTTTTACTACGATACTAATTAGTGTGCCTCCTGCGTCAATAGCATTTTCTAGTAGCTCCTTTACCACCGATGCAGGTCGTTGCACGACTTCTCCGGCCGCAATCTGATTAGCGATAGCATCCGGTAGAAGCTGAATTACGTCAGACATAAAAAAATTTTCCTTCCCGAATTATAAGAATGAGTGGGCAATCGTTTTTATCTTCAAGTGCGAGGCTGACGACGTTTTTTTGAAATCTGTTTAAACCGGAAATACATATATATTGGCCCTAAT
>NZ_JBARYM010000095.1:0-1741 GCF_049647865.1 Tunicatimonas sp.
ATCCGTAGCCGGTTATTATCACCGAACACAAAGCGGTAGGCTTCGGGATCGTAGGATTCGTAGCGGGCGGGAACGTCGGCGGCATTATCGTAGTCCATTGGCAGCAAGGCTAGTGCCTCCTCAAAGTCGGCGTTGATCTTGGTCACTGATTCTTCAAAGCTCAGGCGGGGTACATTGAAATCTCCTTCGGGATCAATGAACTCGGTATAGTAGGGGATTCCCAGTAACTCTCCCGACTGGCTTTCTCCAGCATGACCTTGCAGCACGTACATATGGTGCACCGCTCGCATCGCCAGGGCTTCGCCTAACAAGCGAAGCTCAAACAATTCGTTGATTTCCGGATCGCGCTTCCACTGTACATTTTCAATAGTAGGTATAAACCGGTTAATGTAAAAAATGGGCTCGTACCAATTCCAGCGACTCACTGGATTAAACTGAGCTGCCCACTGCCCTACGGCCATCTGGCGGAAACCACTGTTCAAGTTGTTAGTCACCGCATCATCGGTAGCAACTTCAGTGAGTTGATACTGGTTGATGAGAGCCACGTAGGCATTCATCAGCACTCCTTCGGCAAAGGCCGGATCGAAGTTTAGGCGGTCGGCATCTAAGATATTTTCGTCTACGGGTTCAATCAACTCTTCGCAGCTAAAGATGCTCACCGAAGCAATTAGAATAAAATATTTATATAGATTTTTCATAGTCATTGTAGTTGTGGGTTAAAAGCTAGCCCGCAGTCCGGCGGAGTACGATCGGTACATTGGCTCACTGCCAATTTGAAGCTGCCGAATATCTCTATTTTCAGCCAGCTCCAGTAGATTGTTTCCGGCTACGTAAATACTAATATTGGCCATGTTAAGCTTATTGACCCAAGTGCTAGGCAACTGATAAGTTAGCTGTGCCCGTTGAATTCTGACGTAGGAATTATAGTACATCCAGAAGGTTGAGCTTTGGAAGTTGTTGTTGTTCTGCTGAGACGACAAACGAGGATAGGTAGCAGTAGCGGCCGTTTCTTCGGTCCAACGATCTAGCACTACTTCCGAGTATTTATCATCACCGTCTATCCAGAAGTAATCGTTCATCCGCATTGCCTGATTACCTACCTGGCTTATTCCTAGCACGAATAAACTTAGTCCTTTGTACTCCAACCGGAGATCAGAGCTAAAAGTCCAAGGCGCAAACCACCGACCGATGTACACCTGATCGCGATTGTCTATTGTACCGTCGTTGTTCTGATCTTGATAACGAATGTCGCCGGGCTGAACGTCACCGAAGGCGGACTGAGGTAGACCTTCTTGCAAGGAACCGTCTTCGGTAAAATCATTATTGGTGTAAAAGCCCAAATCTTCTAGTCCCCACATCGCATCGGCGGGCAGTCCTTGGCGAAACTGGTAGCTATCTTCGTATACCTCGTCTACGCGCACCCGCTCGGTTTCGGCGTAGGTAGCTCTAGCTCCAACACTGATCCCTAACTGACCCAATTGTTCGGAAAACTGCATCCCAATTTCCACTCCCTGGACTCGACTCTGGTTATAATTACTGTAAGGGGTAAAGTCATCGTAGAAGGAAGGGTACTGAGTGGTGAGGCGGGTTACCTGATTATCAATATCTATTTGGAAGGCGTTCATCTCCACCCATAAGTTCCCAAATAACAAGCCCTCGAATCCTAGGTTGATATCTTTACGCTGCTCAAACCCAAAGTTAGGATTGCGTCCCTGCCCTATCCGGGTAGCTTGGTTAGTGA
>NZ_JBARYM010000096.1:0-11369 GCF_049647865.1 Tunicatimonas sp.
GCTCCAGCTGAACGCTCATCGGCACTCTGTTCAAAAATTGGTTCACGTTCGCGACAGGCTAACAGTGAACTTACCAGGATAATCAGTATAAATACTTTTCTCATACTAAAACTTCTCTTGTATCCGAGCTCGGACTTCTAATAAATCAACCCCGGTACTTTGTTCATAATGATCAACCACAGTATTAAATTTTTGCCGAATTAAAGCCCGCCCTTCATTCCTTTCTACACATGCTTGATCAGTACAACTCTCCTCATCTTCCATGTAAGTTTCAAAGAAATCGTCGTCGAATAAAATGAAGGCAACCGTCTCGGCATAATCTTCATTAAATGAACTGGTAGCATAGTTAGAAACATAGCCTCGCTGTAGGGCTTCATCGTCAGTAATGCCAGTCCAAGTACCCGCTGAAGTGTATCCTCGCGGAGAAATCAACTGAAAATTATTAGGGAGGTTATAGCGCTGATGAATAATATGGGCAAACTCATGGTAAATTGTACCCAACTGCCGGATCATCCAAACTGGGTCGGTTTCATCTATATTGTTCACTTCGGTCAAGGTAATTCTGGCACCAGAATCAGCTGTACCTAGCGTAACGGTTCCATCATCATTGAAAATAAAAGAGCCAATAAGTACAATCTCGCCCGGAACGTGCGCTTTAAAGAATTCTTCGCCGTTTTCTACTTGCAGATAGGGTTCAATCCAGAACTCTAACAGAAAATTGAGTACCTCCACGACTAGCTCGCGCCGGGGGGGCGATACTCTATTGGCAGGATCAACGTAGCGATCTACAAAACGGTAGCGCACCGCTACCCCGTACTTATCCAAAAATTCGGTTTGGATAAACTGGTCAATAGGATCATCGGAAGGTTCTAATTGGATAACTTCCTGTTCAACCGGATCTTCTTGATAACAAGAGTTACTACCCAGAAGAACCAAGATAAATAATAATATATTTAATCGTTTCATACTAACTATTTAACGAGGATTAGGTGACAGTCCGCCTACATCTTGCGCGGCTTGAGGTATCTGTAGTACTTTTCGATTATCATCCTCAGCCAAGGCAATTGTGGAACCATCTTGCAGGGTGTGAGTTACTGGCAAACTATAACGCTTAATATCGAACCAACGTAAGCCTTCGTGTACAAACTCTTTGGGCCGTTCTATCTCAAATAAGTATACGATTAACGCAACCCGAGCATCATTGGTGCCCATAAAACTCGCTATCGTTTCCAAATCGACAGTAACCGGAACGTCGTAGCGCTTATCTAGCAAAGTCTGTAAATCGGCTACGGCCTCATCTAGCTGACCCAAAAGGGCATAACTCTCGGCCCGGTTCAATAATACCTCTTCTCCCCGAAAAGGAACAACAATTGTATAGTTGAACCCCGTGTTAGCAGTTAAGCTGCTTCGCTCAAAGAGAAGCTCAAATTTAGCGGTATATAGCCCGTTCTCACCCCATTGAAATAATGATTCCACCCTCACATCCTCAGCATTGAAGGGATTATTACCGAAAAGTCGTTCTGAGTAAATTGCGTTATCAGGCCAGTATCCTACATTTACTTGAAAACTGGTAATTTTTCTCATAAGCAGCAAATTACTCGGATCACTGGGCGAGGTATATTGCCGAATATAATCTTCTACATTTATCGTTTGATCGTTGATGGCAGCAATATCCTTCACAAAAACCGAAGGATTGGCCCCTAACATTTGGCTACTGTAATTGATACAACTTTGGTAATCCCGCTTAAATAGGTAAAAACGAGAAGCAAACGCTAAAGCAGCATTTCGGGTAAAATGATACTTACCTGAGTTAGCGTAGAAAGAATCATTTACCAATTCTAACCCAGCAAGTAAGTCCCCTTCTACCTGATCGTATACTTCCTGCACTGACGCCCGTTCGTACTGGGCAATAAAGTTTTTTTCGGGCTGTAGCACGTACGGCACTCCGGGGTCAGAGGCAGCGGTTGCTTCGTCGTAGTGCTTGGCGAATAAATTTACTAACATAAAGTGCCCATAAGCCCGAATAAGTAAAGCTTCACCTTTCACTGCCCGACGGCGATCTTCTTCACCGGGTAACTGGTCAACAATAGCTAATACTTCATTAGCATGGGCTATAGCTTGGTAAGTCTGGTTCCAATAGTAGGTAGGGGTATCCTGCGTAAAATCGTCTATTATTGCCCATTCATACGCCTGATTGTGCTTATCAAGTTTTGTAGTCCCCCGAGTAAACGTAACCATATCACCCATCCACTCCACAAAATTGTAGCCCCCGTCGGAGTAAGCATTAGTTAATAATTGGGCTGCTTTGTTTAGCGTATTAAGTTCTACTCGGTTATCGGGGTTTTCTTCCAAATAGTCATCGCAACCTATTAACAGTAGAGTACACAGTCCGCAGATAACAGTCCACGGGCGATAGTTTACAGTATTGAAAAGTAAATTATAGGCTACGAACTTAAAGCCACAACCCAAAGATCGTAACCTGCGGACCGAAAACTGTGGATTTATCCTTTTCATATTTCTCATCCCATATTTCATAATTTTTCTAGAATCCAATGTTCAAAGCTAAGGTTATTTGGCGCGGTTGGGGAAACGCTACCCCTCCGGCTGAAAAGAATTCAGGGTCTTGCCCATTTAGGGCTTCATCGGAATATAACAGCAATAAATTTTGCCCCTCAATACTAAGAGAAGCATTGCTTGCTCCAATTTTACTTACCCAGTTTTGGGGCATATTATAAGACAAGCGAACGGTCTTGAGCCGGACGTGAGTTCCATCCGCTATTCGAGTTGTACTCTTATTGTATAAATCGTAGGCATTTCGGAACCGGGCATCACCGTCACCCTCTACAATTTGTCTATCTAAAATTACAGGTATGTCGGTGAATTCTCCATCGCCGGGAACAACCCAGCGGTCTACAAAATCCCGGGAGAAAGAATTAAAGTCGGTGTAGCGCGGCGCGAAAGCATCATTGAGCCGGATTTTATAGCCGAATCTGTACGACAGAAGCACGTTGAGTGACCAGTTCTTGTAGGTGAACGCATTGGTTAGACCGCCAGCTCCCTGAGGCTCAGCGGAACCTTCGTACTTTAGTAATTGGTCTAAGCTGTCCCGTTGCTGAAGATTGTAATCATACACCACCTCATCGTTCAGGTCAAGAAAAGTAGGAATTCCTCGGGCATCTAGTCCGGCAAACCGAGTAGAATATAATCCCCGCCGGGCACCATTTAGCACGGCCGCTCCCTGGGCCGAGATAGCATTCGCAACGCGAGGGTTAAAATCAAAGCTCGTAATTACGTCGGGTACATAACTAATATTGAAATTTGTGTTCCAGGAGAAGTTTTTACTATAGTAGTTGAGTGTATTGATCGTAAATTCAAAGCCTTGCGATTCCATATCAGCAAAATTACCAAACTTAAATGCCTGACCACCAACACCGCTAGTTTCTAATAGCCCAATCAGATCGAAAGACTCTCGCTTAAAGTAATCGATGATACCCGTAATTCGGTCATTCATCAGGCCAAAATCTACTCCTACGTTAAATTCGTAGAGTTTCTCCCATGTCAAGTTTTGGTTTTCTAAGTCTTCTATTAACAGAAAACTCTCCACATCGGTAGGTCGCAATGTAACATCTGACTGAAGATTCAGCAGAGCACTTACGTTGGGGCCCAAAGTAGCTGAAAGTCCGTAAGTAGCCCGCAGCTTTAGCGTACTAATGACCGAGGGTAGACTGAAGAAAGTTTCCTGATCTAAGTTCCAAGCTCCGCTCACGTTCCAGGTAGGTAAGTAACGGGCAGCTTGGCTTTTTCCTAAACGGTTAGAGCCATCGTAGCGGATGGTACCGTTAACGATGTAGCGATCGCTAAATGAGTAGCCGGCATTCAGGAATAGACCAGTGAAACGATCGCGGTCTTCAGACAATGAGTAAAAATCTACTCCTTGGCGGTTCAAAAACTCAATAATATCAGGGTCAGTATTTACTACCCCGCCGTTTTCGTATACTACTCCAATTCCATCGGCGCTGCGGGAAGATCGGTCGGTGTACCTAATTTCTTGCCCAGCCAGTACATTAACATCGTGCCTTTTTCCGAAGGTTTCCGACCACTGAATACTGTTCCGAATGTAGAAATTCAGCAGATCACTTTCATCCAGATAGTTAAATCCGCCTTCGGGTAAGACTACCTTAGGCTGGGAACCGGGCTCATCAGGGTCTTGAAAAAGCAACTGATTAGACTCTTGAATGAACTGGGTATCATCGGCCCGGTAAGCCTCTGCCTGATTGGAACGTTCATGAATCACATGTTCCCGATTGGTAGCCGCATACCGACCCTGAATAGTACTACGGACGGTCAGATTATCCAGAATATTAAAGTTCAAATCAGCTTGAGCAGAGATGTCGGCTACCCGCACATCAATGAGATTTAATTCTAATTCTTCCAGAATATTAAATGGGGCGTAGTTTCTTCGGAAGAACTCCAGGTTCCCATCGCTATCGTAAGGGCGAATAGACCGACTGGTGTTGATAGCATAGCTGAACGGATTAATGTCAAAATCTCGCCTAAATCGTCCAGTAATCGGATCAAAATCGCGGTCGGTAGACCCCGGCAACTGCTGGTCGCGGTAGCTCGCATTGAGTTTTAAATCCATATTAAACCGATCTGATACAAAGAAACTATTGCGAGCCGTTCCGGCAAAACGTGTTACCCCATCGGCTATCGTTTGTCCGTTATCATTCAGATAGCTAAAGGAATAGTAACTATTGTAATTTTCGTTGCCCGCAGTAAGGCTTACCGAATGTTGTTGTTGAAGCGATGCATCGCGGTACAGCACATCAAACCAATCGGTATTCGCGTTTTCGTATTGGTTCAGAAACTCTTCATTGAGCGTTCCTCCCGGCCCCCACCCAATCTCACTATCCGAAATTAAGGTGAACATTTTTCCCAACGGGCCAAAATTCTGCGCTCGCACAGCGGTGGTGATATCAATTAATCCTTTTTCGTACATTTCACGGTAGATCGACATTTCATCGCCCGAGTTAAGAATATCAAACTGTCCGTAGCCTGGGCGCAGCCGAAAAGAATAGTTGCCCGAATAATTTACCCGTAATTTGCCACTCTTGCCGCGTTTAGTCGTAATTACAATCACTCCGTTTTTAGCTCGCGTTCCGTATAGTGCTGTTGCCGAAGCATCTCGCAACACCTGAAACGAGGCAATATCGTCCGGATTGAGTCCAGCAACAGAAGAAGCCAGCACGGTATTAGGATTTCCAGTAACAATATCATCCGCACTTACATTAGTTAGATCTTCTAGTATTACGCCATCTACAACCCATAGCGGTTGGTTATCTCCGTTAATGGAAGTGTTACCTCGAATTCGAATGCGAGGCGCAGTACCGAATGTACCAGATACGTTCTCTACCGAAACCCCAGCCACTTGCCCCTCCAGCATCCGGCTGGCATCAACCATACCAGGGGCCCGAATATCGGCCATTTCAATACGTGTAGCTGATCCGGTAAAGAGTTTACGCTCTACCTCCTGAAACCCAGTAACGACTACCTCACTTAGCTCCTGCACATCTTCTTGCAAATTCACAGTAAGAGATGACTGCCCATTGATAGGCACTTCTAGTGGATTAAACCCAATAAACGAAAAGGTAAGTGTATCATTTGGAGTGTCTACCTGCACGCGAAAGTTACCGTCAATATCGGTGATGGTGCCTCGGCTAGTGCCTCTCAAGGTTACATTTACTCCGGGCAAGGTAGAGTTATCAGTCGCTGATGTTACCCGTCCGGTTACAGTAGTTTCTTGAGAGTAACTATTGAAGACCGTAAATAATAAAGGGAGAGTAAGGATTGATCGTAAATATTTATTCATATATGCGAAGGGTGTAAAGCTGCACTCATAGTAACTGATTTTCTAAGAATATCATGTAGCTAAGCTAAATTACAGTATTGTTGAAAAATATCACTCAATTTTGGGTATAGTACCTGACTGTATTCATCCCCCGAATTGCGGGATTTTTTGAAAATTTTCTTTTCACGTTCAGGTTAGTAAGTGTACCAGAGTATCTCAGTAAAGCAGTGAATAGGCGCAGTAGACTCGACTGATAGGTTAGGGTTACGTTCGGTGATTCTGGTTGGTTAGTGGCCCCTAAGGTTTGAATATTTGACGAAGGTTCCAAACAATTTAATAGTTCGTTGGGCTAATAGCGGTTGTTTTCCCGTAACGGACAACAATTTGGTTTAGTATACTTTTTTACGCGCACTATTTGTTTTTCTAAATAAAGATAGAGTATCTATGGTAAGATCATTCATTTCAGAAACAATTCTGGTCTTAGTAGCGACATTCATTCGCTAATGTTCTTTAAAAAATAGCTTTTCAATATTTTGTTAGGAAGTTACGCAAACTACTGGCAAAAAGTGTATATTTAGCTCTTTATAACCCTTTTTCCTAATATCTTATTATACTATATGATTCGCAAATTATATTCTGGTCGCTGGGCCTCTTGGCTACTATTGCCCTTTCTTGCCCTTATAGTTTCTTGTAACAACGACGATGAAGATGGTGAGCCCCCTCGCCCCACTGAAAACATAGTGGACATTATTAATGACACCGAAGGGCTAGATAGCTTGATTGTCTCACTTGGAATTGTCACTGAAGAAAGTAATGTATTAATTAATCGGTTAGCCACTACCGAGCACACGGTTTTTGCCCCTAATAATGAGGCTTTCGTTAACCTACTAAATGCTATTGGTTTAGAAAGAATGAGCGAACTTTCTGAAGGCCTACTGTCCGATATTTTATTCTACCATCTTATTCCTAACGCTATTTATGAGTTCAACGAGATTGATTCAGCACTTACGGCGTATAACTTATCACAGGTTTTCCCAACTTTAGAAGGTGATTCAATCCGATTAAATGAAGCATCTCAACTTAGCCCTACTTACGTAGTAGCTCCTGATTTACAAGCCAGCAATGGAGTTATCCACGTAGTAAACGAGGTGCTACTGCCCCCTGCTATCACGGCTGGAAGCTCTACCAATCCTAGTTTGGCTTCCACTTTTGGTACCGTAGCCGGATTGATGCCAACCGTAGGCTTGTTTGGCGGTGTTACTACGATGAATAACCTATTTATCAACCGTGGCTACCGTTCGTTGCTTACTGGCACCAGCCCGAATACATTTCTTAGTCCGGTGAACGGAGCTTTTGATAATTTTTTCTTTACCTCTCAGGAAAATGCAGAGAATACTATAGACTACCATATTATTGAAGGCAACGCCGATTTTGCTAGTGCCGGACGAACGATTAATACACTATTAGGTCAGCCAATCTACATTACTATTGATGGTAACTCTTTATTTCTGAATGGAACCTTCGCGGCTGATCTTGGTTTTACGTCAAGTAATGGTCGGATTGTTCATCTTGGTGGCGTTCTTCGTCCCGCTGAACCCATTATTGATGTGGTGAACTTTGCTGATGGTTCGAGTGCTGCATCCTATACCATATTCCTTACCGCTTTAGAAGAAACTGGGGTAGACTTAGGAACGAACAAAACGATCTTTATGCCGACTGATGCAGCCTTTGAAGCCGCCGGGCTGGTTGTTTCTATTGATAGCGCAGCTCGGCTCGACCCGGCGTTTCTGTCTAACGTATTACAAACCCATGTGTTTGAAGGGATTAACTTCAGCGCTGATGTAGTTGCTGCCGAATCAGTTTCTACTACAGCCCTTAACGGTACTCCACTAACGATTACGTTGGTATCCGGAACAGATGGGGGCACATTAACTGTAGATGATGCTAACCCCGAAACCGAAACGGCTAATGTAGTAGACTTTGATTATCTCTCGACCAGCGGAGTAGTTCACGCTATTGATCAGGTACTGTTACCTACTCCTTAAAACATCATTCGGTAAGCACTCCTTCATTGGTGAAGAACTTACCTTACCACATATCATTCGTCATTTAAAGCTGCTTCCGCCAAGGACGCAGCTTTTTTTGATCTTGCTAAAAAGTGCGAAGCTAAATTACGATCAGACGTCAAATTTTTTCTAGTAACGCTGCCGCCTCTGTAGCGTACTCGCCCTGTATGTCGATAAGCTGCTGAAGGGAAGCTTTAGCCACTTCTATCTGCTCCGACTGAATTTGCGCTAAACTAGTGTACCACAACGCCGGTTCGTAAAATACTCCGGAAGCACTAAACAGTAATGGTTCTAACGTTATTTCAGCTTCTCTAGCTTGCTCAGCTCCCAAGTAGCTTACTCCCCAATAAAACTGATACGCTTCTTCAATAGCGGGCACTTGAGCAAATAAGCTAATGGCTTGCTCGTAGTTGCCCTGCTCATAGTAATACATTGCTTGTCCGGCTTTTGTAGGGGCCACATCCGTAGGGGCTACATCCGCAGGATCACCTCCCGAACGCTCTATTGGGTTTATTACATTGGGATACGGCTCAAAGTAAGCGGTGTAAAGCTCCTGCGACGAGGCAGCTGGGTTCAGCAACCAAAACGCAGTTAGTACTAAGGCAAATGAAGCAGCCGTAGCTAAGAAAAAGTATAGCGGACGCACCGCTTTGGTAGGCTTGCTGCTAGGCTCAACCGGATTTACCGGTAAAGATTTTGTAACCGTAGTTGGTTCTTCGGACTGCTGCAACTGCCTTTTGAGACCTTCAGCACCAAACAGATCAATGCCTGCGGTGATGTCCTGCTGCAAGCGCAGTTCAGTCCGTAGATTCCGGTCTTTAGCTAATTTTTGCTCAAAAGCTTCTCGCTCTGCCTCCGATAACTCGTTCCGAAGATAACGTTCAATATATTCTTCCTGATTCGGTGATAACTCCATAGGCTTCCAAAAAAAGGGATTAAGTAGGTTACAATTCTTTACGATTCTATTACTACTTAATTAAGTTTTACTTTAACAAGTAAACAAATATTAGTTTTTTTTTCTATAATGTTTACCTTCTTTGCTTTAGCAGCATTAAACCCCAAAACCAAACTCTATAATTCAAATCTATATTTATGATGAACACATTAAACAAACTTTATCTACTTAGCTACGGACTGCTCATTCTTTTATTTGTAGGAGTAAGTGCTTGTAAAACCGAAGAAGACCCTGAGCCGGTAGGCGAACCTCCGGTAGCCGACGCGGGAGGTAACTTAGATGCCGCCGTGAGTAGCTCAGTTACCCTAGACGGTACTGGCTCGTCTGACCCCGAAGGTCAAACATTGACTTACGCCTGGAGCCTCACTACCCGCCCCGACGGCAGCAGTGCCTCAGTGAGCAGTGCTACTCAGGCTACCGCCACTTTTACCCCTGACGTAGCAGGAACCTACGTGGCCACCCTTACGGTAACCGACGAAGATGGCAACACCGATACTGATGATGCTACTATTACGGCAGAAGAGGCCGTGGGCGAACCACCAGTAGTCATTATTGTTAACGAAGATGGCCAGCAGATTAGTGAAGATGCGGATAACAATACGGTGACCGTTGGCACCCCGTATGCCTTAGATGGCAGCAATACCAGCGACCCTGATAGTGAATTCGATGATCTTACCTTCACCTGGGAGATTACTGAAACCCCCGCTGGCAGTAGTAGTGCGGCGATCAACACATCCGAAGATGATCCCGATATGGCCGAATTTGTTCCTGACGTAGTGGGTGAATATACTATCCTCCTAACGGCTGAAGATCCCGATGGCAATACGGCTACGGCTGAAGTAATGATTGAAGCCGATGCTAATCCGGTAGTGATTGACCAGAATATAACCGCAGCTACCACCTGGCCTAATGTATTTGATGATCCTAATTTACCCGATTATCATGTGGTTGCTGACATTGATGTTACTGCCGAACTTACAGTGGCCCCCGGAGTAAAAGTAATGTTTGAACCGAACCGAGGATTATCAATTGAGGGAAATAGTGGTGCTCTATCAGCGATTGGAACTGCTGACAGTCTAATTATCTTCACGGCTGAAGATACACTGAATGGTTGGGATGGCATTGTATTTTTCAACGATAATGTTCAAAATGAGTTTAATTATACTGATGTCTCATACGGCGGTCAGCAAGACTTTGGCTTCGGAATATTAGCGGCTAATGTTGGCATTGATAATACCGCGGGCGTAACAATTGCTAATACTACTATATCTAATAGCTTTAACTACGGCATCTACTTAGAATTAGGTGGGCTGCTTCGTGACCTAAGTAATAGTGCGCTAGAAAATAATATGAACAATCCGGTTGCTCTATCTCTCAGCCAAGTTGGTAGCATAGATGCCAATACTACTTTCACCGGTAATGAAGACAATACCGTGGAGATATACACTTCGGGGGTTAACCTTGAAGAAGAACTCGTAATGCCAGCACTATCTAACGGCACCTTCTACTTTGTCTCAGGTAAGCTTGAGGTGGACAGTGGACTAAAACTTGAACCAGGTACGAACGCAGAATTTGATACCGATGCCTTTATTGAGGTAGCTGGTAACGATGGCTACATCAATGTTGAAGGAACTGCCGCTGATAGTATTATTCTTATTGGGCGTAACCAAGCCGATGGCTGGGGAGGTATTTCTATCTATACTGACAATAGTCGTAATTCTTTTGCCTATTCTCGCATAGCCTACGGCGGCAACCGGAACTTTGGTTTTGGCATCAGCCCAGCAAATATTGGGATTGATAACACGGGTAAAGTGAAAATTAGCAACTCAGTAGTTGCCAATAGTGTAGGTGATCACGGAATATTTGTAGAGAACGGTGGGATTATTGAAGAACTTAGTCAAAACACATTCACTAACAATGATGAATTTCCAATTACACTTCCTATATCCACAGCGGGCGCGTTAGATGCTGCTTCTACTTTTACTGGAAACGGAGATAATAGCGTACAAATTTATACCTCTACCTTAACGGCAAGTAATGATCCTCAAACCCTACCTGCGTTAGCCGGGGATGTCCCTTACTATATCAGCGGAAGGCTTGATATTGACAATGACTTAACTATCCTACCGGGGGCTACTTTCGAGTTTAATAGCGATGTTAGGATTGAGGTTTCCGGAAGCGACGGATCAATTGAAGCAGTAGGTACTGCTGATGATCGTATTACCTTTACTGCCCGCAACCAGTCTGATGGGTGGTTGGGTATTGTATTCTTCACTAATACCACAGATAATAAATTGATCTATGCTGATATATCTTACGGAGGGCGAGGTAGCTTTGGATTTGGTGTAGATGCTGCTAATATTGGGGTTGACAATACTGGGAAATTGGCTATTGCCAACAGCTCTATTACTAACAGTGAGGCTCTTGGAATATTCGTGGAAACTAATGGTGAACTAACTGATGGTGCTGGAACAGACTTGACCACCAATCAAGAAGTAAT
>NZ_JBARYM010000097.1:0-1679 GCF_049647865.1 Tunicatimonas sp.
TTCCCATTAGTTAGATAGAATCACACTTAAAAGACATTCTAGTTAAAAATAATATTTGTTGCGTAAATTCTAGTAAATATCTTGCGCCGAGCGATTTGGGTAATGTCCGAGATAATCAGTCTGGGGCAGGTTTTAAACTCAAAAAACTAGCAGAATACTATGAAGACATTGGTACTAGAAGAGCCGGGGAAGTTTAATTATACGGATACTACGATAGATGAAAGTTTGTCAGTTGATGAAGCTTTAGTAAAAGTTCAGCGCATTGGTATTTGTGGTACCGATTTTCACGCCTACCGGGGTAATCAGCCCTTTTTTACGTACCCTAGAATACTAGGACACGAACTGGGAGTAGAGGTGCTTAAAGTAGGTGCGCAAGTACTTGATGTAGCGGTGGGCGACAAATGTTCGGTAGAACCCTATCTAAACAAAACCCAAGATCAGGCGGTACGCCGGGGCTTTACCAACTGTGGCGAAAACATTTCGGTGCTGGGGGTGCACGAAGACGGCGGCATGCGGGAGCACTTTAAGTTACCGGCTAAGTACTTACACCGATCGGCTAAGCTGAGCTACGAACAGTTAGCCGTAGTTGAACCCTTAGGCATTGGCTGTCACGCGGTGAACCGGGCGAATATTCAGTCCGACGATTTGGTATTAGTGGTAGGAGCGGGGCCAATCGGATTGGCGACCGTAATCTTTGCTACAGCCCGGGGAGCAAAAACTGTAGTGATGGACATCAACCAAGAACGTCTCAACTTTGCTCAAGAAACTATCAGTATTCACGGAACTGTGCTTGCCAGCCGAGATGATACTATAGATAAGTTGCGGGAACAGTTTGACGGTGATTTGCCTACGGTGGTTTTGGATGCTACCGGAAATAAGCATTCTATGGCAAAGGCCCTAGACTACGCAGCTCCGGCGGGGCGGATTGTTTTCATCGGACTGTTTCAGGGTGACTTTACCTTTCACGACCCGTACTTCCACAAGAAAGAACTGACGCTGATGGCCAGTCGGAATGCGCTACCGGTGGATTTTAAGCAGATTATCCGCATGATGGAAGAAGGAAGCATTAACATTGATCGCTGGATTACCCACCGCAGTTCTTTTGAAGAAATGGTAGATAAGTTTGATGGCTGGTTGAAACCTGAAGCCGGAGTGATCAAAGCGGTGGTGTCGCTATGAGTACACTAAGTTGGCCTGAATTATGGATCGTATCTACTGGTGGCTCTCAATAAAGTGCTGAACATCTTCCTGGGTTCCCATAATGAAGAGTAGGTCGCCCTCTTCAATCTCAGTGTCTGAACTAGGCACTCCAACAAAATACTTAGGTTGATCATGATTGTCGCTACGCTTGATCGTAATCAGATTTAGGTTGAATTTGCGGCGTAGGTCTATTTGTACTAAAGTTTTGCCGGCTAGCTTAACCGGAGCCTCTATTTCTATAATTTCGTACTCTTCTGACAACGAAAGAAAAGAGCGAATATTAGGCTGAAGCAGCGATTTGGCTACTGATTCACCGATTTTCTTCTCCGGTGAAAGGATCTCGGTTATTCCCAATTTAGTTAAGATCGTGTGCTGCTGTTCGTTGGCGGCTCGAGTAATTATTCTTTTAACGCCAAGTTCCTGTAGCACCACGGTAGTTAGTAACAGGGCCTCGAAATCTTCTCCTATCGTTACCACTG
>NZ_JBARYM010000098.1:0-2618 GCF_049647865.1 Tunicatimonas sp.
TCTGACTAGATTTTCAAAACGCTCAATATGAATGTTGGAGGTATGTAAAAATGCTATCATGCTACTTTTGTTATAGATTACTCTTCTCTAGTTAATTCAAATTCGTCACCACCTTGCCTAAGAATCATTTTATCTTCTTCGGGAATGAATTCAAGTTTTAGTTGAGCCGCGTCAAATTTAAACTTATCTATTTCGTAAGCTTTCAAAGTGAACGATGGCTGACCGGTAGCTTGTCCAATTAGTGTAGCACCATCTTTAATAATGGTTACGTCTAATGGGAAGTTAGGGCTAGTGTACACTCCCAAGTAAGCATCCAGGTCTTCGCTACTCAGTTTTGGCCCGGGCTTGAAATCAGGAAACTCGTAGTCTTTACCGAAGTAGATACTAAGAGCACCAATCAGAATATCGTTCATGCCCACCATTCCTACGCCATTGGTAGTATAAGCAATTGACACACTATCATTGGGAAAATAAGCAGCATTTGATTTAAAGCCATCAATCCCGCCGCCGTGCCCGAATGCTCGTTTATCGTGAAAAGGTATCTGAAATAGGCCTAAACCAATATTATCAACCAACTTCGTCATATCCTCTAGCGAGCTTTCGGAAACTACTTTACTGAAGAATAAAGCATTGAAGAAGGTAGTTAAATCCGTTGGGGTGGAGACAAGCGCACCAGCTCCCACTGGAATGCTCATATCGGTTTCGGTAGTTAATTGCCAATTATCTTGTAATGTGTAGGAGCGAGCTTCATTTTCTCCGGGATTGATTTTACCGCCGTAGTAGGTATGTTCTAGTTGTAGCGGTTCGGTAATACGTTCCGTCAGAATATCGGCGAAGTCTTTATCGTCTATTTTTTCGGCGATGTAGGAAAGCAAAACGTAGTTGGTGTTAGAATATTCGGCTTTTTCGTCGGGTTCAAATACCGTTCCATTGTCTATTATCTTCTGAATGAGTTCCTTCCGACTTTTGGGCTCTTCCATCCAGTCGGTATAGTCTTCGGCTGAGGTAAAATTAAACAGTCCGCTCCGGTGCCGCAGCATTTGCTCTACGGTAATTTTATCCGCATTCGAAATTTGAGGAAAGTATTTACTCAGCTTAGTATCTAGCGTGAGCTTGTTCTCCTCTACCAACTGCATAATGATGGCGGCAGTAAAAGTTTTGGAGATTGATCCGATTCGGTAAGTAGTAGTATTGTTAGCCGAGATTTGCTCCGTAACATCAGCGTAACCAAAGGCGTTCTGATAAACTAACTCGCCATTTTTTGCAATGGCAATACTACCCATTCCCTGTTCTTCTAGGTCAATCTTGGCAAATAGGCTATCCATCTTAGCCTGGTTAAACTCGCCATCAGACTGATTTTGCGAGCAGGCACTGTAAGCCAGCAAAAAAATACTTAATGCGATATTAATTGCTTTCATAGGTTAGGGTCTTTTTTCAGATGATGGTTGCTGCTTTAGTTAGTGGTTTCTCACTGCCAAATTATTACAAACGGCTGAATTATTCTTTAGTAGAAGGTATATTCTCCTGCTCTTCGCCGATGTATTCAATCTCTGGATTCCACTTTCGTAGTTCTACTAGAAAAGCTGCTTCTTTTATTGGTGAAACAAAGAGGGTACCATCTTCTGTATGCATGAGAAATCCGCTAACACTATTGTTCGAGTTGTACAAGCTAGGCTGAGTTGGGGTTGCTGGTCTCTTATCTACCTTCTTAATTTTCTTGATTTGACTGATAGCAATACGATTATTTTTTATACCGAAGTCGCTTAGGTTCAGTGTCCCGGATTCAATCTTGTAGTAAGTATTTTTCCAAATCAAGAATACGGCTGGAAAGTAAACTGCTGAGCCAATTCCAATAAAGCTCAATGAAGAAATCTGAAAGTTGCTACCGTGCAAAATGGTGAAGCCACTTAGCAAAATTACGAAAGCCGGTAAGGCGATTAAAAGTGCCAATACGAGTTCGGTATTAAACGACTTAAATTTCATATTTCCAATCTTAATAGAAACAGTATGATAGAGTAAGTTACTGCCACATTGCAATGATCCGTAGCATATTATTTTAATCTATTATTCAGCCGTTCTAGATTTTTACTTGTGTGCCATATTGCTAGGACTATAACTTCTTGTTCTTGCTCCTCAATTTTGTAGTAGATAGCATATGGATACTTCTTCATCAATACCCGCCGATACGTTTTACAAACCTCCTGATACAGATACGGAGCATCTTTCAGATAAGCCACTCGGTTGAAGAAGTGGTTCAAGAAGGTAACACCTAACCCTGACTTCTCTTCCTCATACCACCCATAACTTCGTCCAACTCATCTTCCGCCAATTGGGTAACTTTAATCTGGTATGCCATACTTCTTTACTAATCGATCTTTTACATCCTCTAGCTTACTTGTTGGTAATGCACCTTGCTGATAGCCCTGCCAGCGCTTATCTAATTCGATTTCTTCTTCACTAGTCAGGGCCAACGGATCATCACCGTATTGGTAGAGCAAAAAATCAATATAATCTGATACTTGCTTTTTCAAATTATCAGGTAAGCTATCTATTTTCTCTTCAAGTGCTATATCTTTCATCCTTTTATAGGTTTATTCTAATGTACGCATATTTTTACC
>NZ_JBARYM010000099.1:0-5344 GCF_049647865.1 Tunicatimonas sp.
TTTAATTCAGACGCTACAATTTTGGCATTGGTATAAAAAGTCCGGGCTTGCTTCACCCACTTTAACAAATTCCGTTCTCGTACTCCATTAAGCTGTAAAGCTCGGTACTTTCCCCGGTCTTCAACCACCGCTACCCGGGCAATTTGCAGATGATGCTTATACACTTTCCAGGCTTTTTCTTTCGCTTTATTTAATGCGTCGGTAGCATTGTATTGCTCCCCGTACTCTTTCTTTTGAAGTACCGCTAAAGTTTGTAGGTCAGCTCCTAGTTTTTTACCCTGCTGTAGTTCAGCGGCCGTAAACCCCAGGGGGTTCATTATCTTCTGCCAAGATGAATTGTTCAGTACTCCGTTAATTGCTTTCTCTGATCTTCGGATTAGCTTCTCTATACTCATGACTGTATTTTTTCCGGTAAAAGTAAATGACTATAGAGTGGTGTTCAATAGCAAACAAAGGCGATCCCTTACGATGGGTAGTTCTGTGTGAACAAGGTAGATTACCTGGCAATCCACGATAATTACTCAACAATTATCACATCAACCTTACCTACTATCATTGGACACCTCTAGGTTTAAAGGAAAGATAAGGCACACTTTTCGGTAACGTAGCAACTACTTACCTCCTCCCATTTTTATAAGCACTATTATGAACCTGCTTCTACCCAATTGTTTTAGGCAATTAGGTCAGGTGGGGGCAGATGATGAGTTATTATTTTGTTATTTCATACAAGGTAGGAGCTGGTGACGAATCATGTTTCAGCATACAACATCAGGTAAGAACCGATGACAAACCTTTAGTTTAGAAATATTTATTAGGTGGAAGCGGGTGATACCACTAATAACTAGAATATTCCCGCCCCTTATTTTAGTAAACTATTGTCTGACCAATTGCTCATATTTTCGTTTACCTTGCCTAACCAACTAAAATACCTTTTCGTATGAAACTCTTCCTTCCTATCCTATCCGTTATCGTACTTTCCATTATAAGTTGTAGCTCTCCAACCCCTCAAACCGAAACTACAACTGCCCAAGTTGATTCATTGGCCAGTATTCCCGATTCCTGGATTGACGAGCGGGTAGCCGAAGCTGAGCAGCGACTAAATGCTTCCGAAGCGGGGGCATTGGTGTGGCAAGCTATTGAAGCACACGGGGGGTTAGACACTTGGTTCAGTAATGGCCCTCTGGCTTTTCAGTTTAACTATCAACCGCTAGACGGTAGCACGCCTCGTAATACTTACGAGGTAGCCGATTACTGGTCGGCCCGTACTCGCCACGAGCGGATAGATACGCTAGGAGAGTATGGCTGGACCGGTAAACAGGCCTGGGTACGCCCAGCCGATGCCAATGTGCCTTATAATACTCGCTTTTGGTCACTCACTCCCTACTACTTTGTGGGCATTCCTTTCGTACTAGCTGATGATGGCACCAACTTTGAATTGCTGGGAGAACAAACTCACCGAGACCGCCCTTACGACGCCGTAAAAATTACCTTTGGCGAGAATATTGGTGACGCTCCCGATGACTACTACGTGGTGTATATTGACCAAGAAACCAAACAAGTAGATGTAACCCGCTATATTGTTTCTTACCCCGGTTACTTCCCCGATGGTGGGCACCTTCCGGAGAAATTCATGGACTGGACCGACCATCAAACTATTCACGGTATCACCTTAGCTCAAGGCTTTGATACCTACTGGTGGAAAGATGAGCAACCCGCCGAGCATATCACTGCGATAGAAGTTAGTCGCGTAGAATTTATGCCAGACATAACCGATGCTTACTTTGAAGCTCCTGAAAACGCAAAAGTAGTCACAGAAATGTAAGGTAGACTACACTAAGAGTGTATTGAATATATTCTTAACTTACTATAGAAACATACCGACCTAGATTGAGTTCTTAACCTACACCCTAACTGAAATTCTGATATGAAACACATTGCACGACCAACCTTAGCATCACTTATTCTACTAATGGTTCTCTTCTCATTCAGTAGCTGTAAGCGAATCCTTGAAGACATCATTGATGAACTTCATGATGAAGATAATACAGAGAGCACCATTGTTGATCTCGCCCAGGACTCACCAGATTTATCAATATTGGTAGAAGCCTTGCAACGGGCTGATTTAGTTGATGCTTTAAACGAAGACGGACCATTTACAGTATTTGCTCCCACTAACGATGCTTTTGAAAGCTTATTTAAGCAACTGGGGGTAAATGGGATAGATGAGATTGATCAGGATGTACTTACCGATGTGCTGCTGTATCACGTGGTGAACCTACGGGCTACCCGAGCTACTTTTGAAGATGGTCTCATGCTGGAAACCCTTCAGGGTCAGAGTGTCACCATTACCTTAGATGACTGGTATATCTTTGTCAATGATATTAAAGTATTAGATACTGATTTGGAGGCTTCTAATGGTATTGTTCATATTATTGAAGGAGTATTATTACCCCCCACTACTAGTGCCCCAACGGTTCAACTTAGCGAAAACGATGAGTTTGGTGAAATACTTGTAGATGCAGAAGGAAACACCCTGTACTTATTTACCCCCGACGTTAACGGTGAAAGCGCTTGTGCGGGTGGCTGTATTGAACGCTGGCCGGTATTTTACACGGAAGAACTTACGGTAGGTGAAGGGTTAGATACCGCTGACTTTAGCATGATTACCCGCGCAGATGGTGCTTCCCAAACTACTTACAAAGGCTGGCCTTTATACTATTTTCAGAATGATGCTGCACCTGGCGATGTTGCGGGAGATGGCTTAGGCGATGCGTGGTTTGTTGCTAAAGATTACACCGTATTTCTGGGAAGACAGGAGATAGATGGCGAAAGAATTGACTACTTGGTAAACGAAGATGGACTAACCCTGTATTTGTTCACGGTGGATTCAGCCGAGCAGTCTAATTGTACGGGTGGTTGCTTAACTGTTTGGCCTCCGTTCCAGGCTGATGAGATTGTAGTACCTTCCCTATTGTCCGGCGATGAATTTGGCACCACAACTACCGAAGCAGGTGATATTACTATGTACCGCCATCGTCCGCTCTATTACTTTGTAAATGATAATCTAGAGCGAGGAGCGACTAATGGCCAAGGGGTTAACGATGTGTGGTTTATTGTCCCCCCAGATGTTGAATCCCTTTAACTTTTGTAGGCGATAAATTTATTTTACCAAGTATTTATCATTATTATGAAGCTGATGGCTGCCTTAACTGACGGTCATCAGCTTTTTCATTAAATACGTATACCGTGCTCATTACCACGCTCCTTAGATTGTGCAGTCCTGGTTGCATTTGCTTACTAACCTATACCCTGCTAACTCACTTAACTGCTGTTCCGGGATTCACCCAAAACTGGAAACAGGTTGTTTCAGTAGAAGATGTCTGCCAAGCCTATCCGCAGCAGATGAACCAGATGCTCAATCAGCTTGAGCTGAGTCAGCCGGGACTAGAGTCAGTGAAGGAGGCTAAAGAAGATAGTGCCCTGGTGAAAGCTTGCCAAGCATTGCTAAAATACTACCAAAGCAGTAATACTGCCGCCCATCTTCGCCAGGATGCTCCAGCAGAAACCAACGCTACGGTAGCTACAGCCGATACTACACTACAAGATGTCTTTGTCATTCAGAACGTGAGAGGCAAAGTACCTGTAGGAGAAGACGGTCATCGCAACTGGTACTACAAAGGACCTAATAATGATCGAGAGTGGGCTTGGCTTTCTAACCGCCATAGTCAGGTTTATCAGGTGTTAATGGCTTACTTCGAAACGGGTAATCCAAAATACGCCCAGTACATTGACCTATTTCTGCGCGATTTCATCATTAAGAGTATGCCCTACCCAGCTGTTAAAAGCCGCACTTCGGTGTGGCGGGGATTGGAAGTTGCCGCTCGGGCCAAGGTTTGGTCGAGCGTATTCTACGGACTCATCAATACCGGCTATTTATCACCGGCTACGCAGTTGCTGATGCTAAGCAGCTTACCCGATCACGCCCACTACAACCGCAACTTTCACGGGGGAAACAACTGGCTAACGATGGAGATTTCAGCCTTAGCTACGGTGGCCACCAACTTCCCGGAGTACCAACAGGCTGATGAATGGTTGGCGTATTCGGTGCAAGAGATGGTAGCGAGTATGAAAGACCAAGTGTACCCCGACGGAGTGCAGACGGAGCTAACCTCGCACTACCACAATGTCTCGTTACGTAACTTTGAGCTGTTTAAAGAGATTTGTGATCGGGCTGATACACCACTTCCCACTTACTATAATCAGACTTTAAAAGATATGTACAGCTATATTGCCCACGCCGTACGCCCCGATGGGTACCGCATTTTAAATAACGATGGCGACCGGGGTAGCGATCGTGAGATTATACTAAATGGAGTTAGTACTTTTAATCAAATCGATTGGGAATATATTGCTACCAACGGTACATCTGGCACATTACCTACCGATGGTCCGTCGTACTTTTACCCCTGGGCAGGGCATCTCATTTCTCGTAGCGGTTACGATAGTCTGGCTCAGTGGTCGTTTTTCGACGTAGGTCCTTGGGGAAGCGGGCATCAACACAATGACAAACTACACCTTTCGTTAGCCGCTTATGGTCGCGACTTTTTAGTTGATGGCGGAAGGTTTGCCTATACCGGAGCAATAGCCGAGAAGTTTCGCCCTTATGCTCGCAGTAGTGCCGCCCACAACGTACTGCTGATTGATGGTCAGGGGCAGGACGATGGCCCGCTCCTTGCTGAAGCTCCACTAGATGAATCGCACTATAAGATCACCCCAGACTATGACTACGCCAGTGGTGCCTTCAACCAATTCATTAATACCGACGGAGAAGCCACCCATCATCGGGCAATGATGTACGTGCGAGGTGAATTCTGGGTGATAGTAGACAACATCACCACCGACCGCCCCCGAGAGGTTGACGCACTGTGGCACTGGCACCCAAGCTGCACAATAGAAATGGACGGTTTAACCGTGCGTACTGACCACTCTTACGGTAACTTAGCTGTTGTTCCCGTGGGAGAGCGGAGGTTTGCCATTACACTGGTTAAAGGGCAGGAAGAACCTACCCTTCAGGGGTGGTATAGCCCTGAGTATAATATCTACGAACCTAACTTAGTTACCAATTACCACAGTATGATAGAAGAAGATGCCACCTTCGTGTGGTTGCTACTTCCTTCGGCGAATAAAGTTACTACCCCCTCCGCTACTATTTTGCAGAAAACCGAGCAATATATCAGCCTAAAGATAGAATCAGATCAAACTACTTGGGAACTAACTATCCCTTACGCTGATAGTAACTTAATAGAATTTCGTGAGAATCAGTGAAGCAGAACGGTTTGAGCAC
>NZ_JBARYM010000100.1:0-2404 GCF_049647865.1 Tunicatimonas sp.
CCCTTTCCACCTTTTGCGTCTCCTGCAAAGCTTGATGTACCTCGTCGGTAACTTTATTCATTTCGGTTAGCTCATTATCCACTTCCTTAAGCTTGAGCACCGACGATAAAGCCAGTAAATCATCTGAATAGCGGTAAATAGAACGTTGCAGTTGGCTCAACTCCTGGTGTTGTAGTTTGCTAAGGGTTTCCCAGTTATCTTCCCGAAATTGCCCTAGTGAGGTAACAATTCGGAAAAACTGCTTAGAAAGCTCTTTTACTTGCTGGGCGGTAAGGGCAGCCATACGTTAAAGGTTAAAATTTAGACAATACCTGCATTCGTTGCAGTTGGCTAGTGTAGTGCGCTAGAACTTCAATAGCCGTTTGTTGTTGTAAACTATTCCGCTGTTGGTAGACCGCTTGGTGTCCTTCGCTTACTGTTTGTAAAGCTCCTACAAACTGCTGTAGCTGCTGCTGCTGAGCTTCATACACTAGCACCTGATCCATGTACTCCTCAATTACCTGCTTCCTTTCCAGAAACGATTGGGCTGAATCTAGCAATTCGCGAGAATAAGTGAATGACATTTTTTGCTGGCGATCAATAGATTCTACCAGTAAGTCAGTCAGTACGAATTGATAAGCTTCCAGCAGCGTTTGCACCGGAGCGTTCGCACGAGCAATTAGTTCTCGTGCTTTCTTCCGGCGATTGCGTTCAGTAAATCCAGTTAGACTAAGCTGCGCCAGTTCTTGATAAGCCGACACCAAATCGCCCTGCTCAGCTAACCACGGGTGCGACTGCAACGCGGCACCTAATGGGGCCAAAGAGGTAGCTGACCTTCCCGAGGCAACTAACTGATGGAGTGCCAGCAAATAGTGCGTGAGTGCTTCGCGAATCTGTATGAGTGTAGTATCCGCTTGCTGTTGTAATGCACAGCCTTCTTGAAAACTGCGAGTAAGCTTGCCCTCCTGGAGAAGTAACATTCGCTGCCGTTGCTGACAAGTTTGATAGAACGTTGGTTCCAGTTGTGCGCCCTGGGCTAAAGTTTCAGTAGCTTCGGTTGTAAATTGCTGAACGTGAGAGAGTGAATAGCAGCCGGATACAGCCAAGCTACACAGGACTACAAGCAGTCGCATAAATTATATTTATTTTACTCAGCTTTAATAGAGGAGAATCCAGATTTATCGAAGTACGTTTTTCGGGGTTCTCCCCGGTACTTCACGGCGGCACCAAAGCCATTAGCTTCGGCTCGTAGCCGTTCACTAGCATTCACCCGTACCACTCCCGTACCATTTACTTCTACATCCGCCTCTTGGCAAGCTAATTCAAAAGCATCAATGGTACCCGTACCATCGTTGACAATATTAATTTCTCCCGCCTTTCCCGACAGATACATATTAGCCGTTCCGGCTGACTCGATATCTAGCGATGCCACATCTAATTTTAATTTCACCTTTCCCATTCCTTCTACTTGCAGACGAAATCGATCGGAGCGAATAACATCTTCAGAGGAAACCTGAACTAACCCCACAACTTCCAGACTACGCAATGCAGGATAACCGACATACGCTTTAATCTTCGGAGCAATATCAATCCAATCATTACGATTTTGCTCGTAGGTAATACGTAAAGTACGCCCCCGCACTTCCGTTCTGATCTGCTGCAAATCGTCTTGTTCCGATGCTTCGAGCCGTAGGTGAGGATTATTATCTTGGTATAACACAACTTCGCCTCGTCCAACGAATTCGACCTTATCAAAGTCAGCTAAATCTTCGTAAGTTTCGTGTTGAGCAAGTGTGAGAGGCGAATAAAGTAAGCCGACCGACAAAAACAGAGATAGTAACAGAAAAAATGAATGAGTATACATGAGGTTGTGTTTTTTCTTTAGATACGAAAATATGAAATATTCGTTCTCTTTTGTCTCCGTACTATTTCTGGTGCTAGGATTTACCTTTCTGCTATTCGCCTGGTCTTCTCCGTCGAGTGATGGTGCATTAAGCCAAGAGTCTCCTACGTTTGCGGTGGTAGAGCTATTTACCTCTCAGGGCTGTTCTAGCTGCCCTCCGGCAGATGCTTTGCTCAGCAATATTGCTCAGAAGGCCGAACAGCAAGGCTTACCTATCTATGTGCTTTCTTTCCACGTAGATTACTGGAACCGCCTGGGGTGGAACGATCCCTATAGTCAGCCAAACTTTAGTGAGCACCAGCGGAAATACACCCAAACTTGGCAAAACGCGCAGGTGTATACGCCCCAAATGACCGTAAATGGTGAACCCGGATTTGTAGGTTCCCGTCAGCAACAGGTTTGGCAAGAAATCAGTAGTGCATTAAAGCAGCCCATTCGCGCTTTTATAGATTTACTAGTAAATGCCAATGAGAAACAAGTTTCCGTTACGTATCGGGTGAGCGGTGATTATCAGGGAAAGAA
>NZ_JBARYM010000101.1:0-1707 GCF_049647865.1 Tunicatimonas sp.
CTGCTCAGGTATGCCCCGAATCTGTACAAACTCGCCCTCTCCCTGATCTCGGGTAATAGAAATACCAGGTAATCGCTGCACAGTTTCCGCTGCACTCACATCAGGATAGCGAGAAAACTGCTCTACATCCACCACATTAATGATATTAGGAGATAGTTTCTGAATATTGAGTGCTTTGGCTTGTCCCCGGGTAAGTTGTCCGTATATAGTTACATCAGCTAGTTGGGCAGCATTAGCTTGTAGGCCTATAGCTACTTCTACTGGACTGTCACCTACGTTAATATTAACTTTCTTTCCTTGGTATCCTACATACGATATGGTGAGCGTATAATTCCCATTGGGAAGCCCCAAACTAAATCGTCCCTCGCTATCAGTATTAGTGCCTTGATTGGTATCTTCTACCCCTACAGTAGCGTAAGGAAGTATATTCCCGGATACATCGGTCACTACACCGCTGACGATCCTAATGGATTTGGATTGAGCAGGTTGGGCTTGAACATGGGATAACGATAAGAGAAGGAGGAATCCAGTTAGGCAATGTAAAGAAGGCTTCATAGAGTGGTGAGCTAGTTTAGCGAGCCAAGCTAGCTACCAAATATTACCTCAGTATGAAGTAATTGTTATGATATCATCAATTGCTGTTACTAAAATAATTTTTACTTTTTTTCCTTCTCTGAAGAAGATAAAGAAAAGGCATCAGCATCTGAATGTACTGGAAACTTTTTGCGGTATTCTACTAAATCTTGATAAGATAACTGAATAGTGGAAATTTGCTCCTGTTCTTCTAAATCAGTTAGTGGATGGCCTTTGTAATCAGCAACTAACGAGTTTCCTGAGTACGATACTTGGTTACCATCTTCTCCTACTCGGTTTACTCCAACCGTGTAGCAAGCGTTTTCAATAGCTCGAGCCTTAAGTAGTGTTTTCCAGGCTGAACGACGGGCGGCGGGCCAGTTCGCTACGTAAATAAGTAGATCATAATTAAGATTATCATTCGCCTGCATTCTATTGCGACTCCAAACCGGAAACCGAAGATCATAACAGATCAGCGGACAGATTCGCCAGCCTTTTAACTCTTCAATCAGAAGAGAATTTCCAGCGGTGAATACCTGATTTTCGCCTGCCATTCGAAACAAGTGTCGTTTATCGTAATATGAAAAAGTGCCGTCGGGTTTCATCCACAGTAGGCGATTGTAGAATTGCTGCTGCTCGCGCACGATATAACTGCCAGCAACCACTGCCTTACTCTGAGCGGCTTGCTGCTTCATCCACCGAAACGTTTTGCTATTCATTGGTTCAGCTACCTCTCGCGCTTCCTGCGTAAAACCGGTAGAAAACATTTCAGGAAGTATGATTAGGTCGTTCGGCTGATCAATCTGCCAGATTTTTTCCTCTAGCATCGCCAGATTCGCTTCTGCTTTATGCCAATGCAGAGCCGTTTGAATAAGCGAAATGGTAAGATTATTGTCAGGCACGGCGGGTAGCCTTAACCGGAAGTTTCACACGGTAGCTTGCCTCCACTTGTCCTTTACTAATGTTGGTTAGTTTACCCTTCATCAGTCGTTTTTTCAGGCCTTTTACGTGATCCACAAACAGCACTCCTTCAATATGATCGTATTCGTGAAGTACGATGCGAGCGGGTATTCCCTCTAGTGTCTCGGTATGCTCCTGTCCAGTTTCATCCTGATACTGAATGGTTAATTTAGG
>NZ_JBARYM010000102.1:0-2948 GCF_049647865.1 Tunicatimonas sp.
TCTTTGCGTTCTAGTCTTTCCAAAAAAATATAGAAACCTACTCCGAACAGTAAGGTGAACATGCTAAAGAATTTGCCTTGGGCTAAAAAGAATACCCAAAAACGGGTGTTTTGATCTACTGCATCAGCGAACCCATACTTATATGGACTCCAAGGGTCAGGATAAGAAAAAGACTCAATGTTGATGATCAAAATTCCTAACACCGCCACTCCTCTTAAAAAATCTAGTGAGTTAATTCTTTCTGATAATGGAGTGGGCTGTAGCATCTATATAATCAAGTAATCAGCGTAAATAAACATACTATAACTACAGTACAACTACTACAAATGTAGTAATAAAAATTACTTGTCCAAATGGGAACTGCGAAATTGTTATGATTTATTTCGGATAATGAAATGCTTTTGTCCGTTTAGCTGATAAGAAGTAATAAGACCCATTTACTTTATCTTGACGAACTGAGGTAACTAAATAAAGACTATTTCAATATTATGGTATATTGTACGTGTGATCTTGCTTCACTGTAAATAATTTCACACTATATAGATAATAGTTTTGAGTATTATTAACTATTTTAAATATTTTTTTGTGTTTTAATCATATTGAACTTAGTTTTATATAATATTTTTTACAATCATAATATTTTGACTGACCTAAAAGCAGACCTAAATGTAACTCAAACTTATCTTCCCCCCTTAGAGGAATACATAGCGTACGTAAGGGAAATATGGGAAGAGGGATGGGTAACTAACAATGGACGTCTAGTTCAACAGCTGGAAGATCAATTGAAACAATTTTTAGGAGTACCGTATCTACAATACGTGAGCAATGGCACGGTAGCTTTGCAGTTAGCCTTAAACGCACTAGAATTAAAGGGAAAGGTACTCACTACTTCCTATTCTTACGTAGCTACATCGAGTATTATTCACTGGGAGAACTGCCAACCGGTTTTTATAGATATTCATCCGGAAACGTTGTGTATTGACCCCAACTTGATTGAAGAGCGCATAGATGAGCATACGACCGCTATTCTGGCTACTCACGTATACGGCTACCCCTGTGATGTAGTAGCCATTGACCGAATTGCTAAAAAGCACAACTTAAAAGTTATTTACGATGGTGCTCATGCTTTTGGGGTTAAACTCAATGGCACTCCCATTTACCAGTACGGCGATGCTTCTACTATTAGCTTTCACGCTACCAAAGTATTTCATACAGTAGAGGGCGGAGCGGTAATAACTAATGACTCAACCGTAGACGAACGTATATTCTTATCCAAAGCCTTCGGCCATCGGGGCGACGAGCATTACCGACTTGGCATTAATGGTAAGAACTCGGAATTCCACGCGGCTATGGGGTTGTGCAACCTCCCCCGGGTGAGCGAAGCTATTCTGCGACGTAAGCAATTATCCGAACTATACCGAGAGCAGCTTGCGGATGTTCCGATAAGAACACTACAGCCCAACAATACTCTATCCTACAATTATGCCTACTTTCCAGCGATATTTGAGGATTATGACACCATGCAGCGAGTTAAACAAGGGATGGAAGCCCAGGGCATCTTTCCCCGTCGCTACTTTTACCCCGCTCTGAACCAACTGCCTTACCATCAGGGCGAACCCTGCCCGGTGGCTGAAGATATTACGCAACGAGTATTGTGCCTTCCGTTGCATAGTACCTTAAAAGAGGACGAAGTATTATTCGTATCGTCGGTTATCAACCAACTATTTTAGCGATGCACATAGCCGTGATGCAACCCTACATTTTTCCCTACTTGGGATATTACCAATTGGCAGCATCAGTAGATACGTTTGTTTTCTTCGATGATGTAAATTTTATAAAGAAAGGATGGATTCATAGGAATACGATAGCCGTGCAACAAAAGCCTTATCGGTTTACGGTCCCATTGCAGCAGATTAGTCAAAATAAAACGATTCAAGACACTCGGCTTCATCTGGTCGAGTACCTCCGCTGGCGCAAAAAGTTTTTGACTACACTGCATCAGGCTTATCAAGGAAGCCCCTTCTTCGGTGAGGCTTATAGCCTAATCAATCAAGTGTTATCGGCTGATGTTGATTCTATTGCCGACCTTGCCGCGAACAGCGTGACTACCGTAGCCGAGTATCTGGGTCTGAATACGCAGTTTGCTTATTCTTCAAATTTACCGTACGACCGAAATGGTGATGGGCAAGATAAAATACTTTCCATTTGCCGGTTGCAACAAGCTTCGGCCTACGTTAACCCTATTGGAGGAAAAGAATTATACCAGCCCGATACATTCCGCCAGAACAACGTACAGCTTCGCTTTTTGCAGTCAGCGGATATAACATACGCGCAATCCGCAGCCACCTTCGTTCCAAACTTATCGATCATTGATGTGCTAATGCACTGCTCAGTACCCCAGATCAACGAGCTTCTCACCCAGTACGAATTGATCACCAAAACCTCAATCCATGAGCCAATCTGATTCTTCTCATAAAATAGTCATATTTGGCGATAGCCAATTGGCTAGTCTAGCGCACTTTTACTTTATGCACGATAGTCCGCACGAAGTAGTAGCGTTTACGGTAGACCGGGCTTACGCTAGCGAACCGGAGTACGAAGGTTTGCCTTTAGTGCCTTTTGAAGAAGTCACTCAGCACTATCCGCCGGAAAGCTACCGTATGTTTCTACCAATTAGCTTTAAGCAGATGAGTTATCTACGCCGCGAGAAGTACGAAGCGGCTAAGGAAATGGGCTATACGCTGGTGAGCTACGTAAGCTCTAAAGCTACTACCTGGCCAGATTTAACTATTGGTGACAACTGCTTCATTTTTGAGGATAACACCATTCAACCCTTCGTAACCATCGGTAACAACTGTGTGCTGTGGAGTGGTAATCATATTGGCCACCACTCGGTAATTAAAGACCACGTGTTTATTACCTCTCACGTAGTGATCTCGGGTTGCTGT
>NZ_JBARYM010000103.1:0-9246 GCF_049647865.1 Tunicatimonas sp.
GTACTCAACTGCTTCGTTTTGGATTGACCAGGAAGCGTTGAACTCAATCGTGGTGCCCCGAGTAGTTCCCAATTTAGTTGTGATTAAAATAACCCCGCTAGCCGCTCGAGACCCGTAGATTGCCGCAGCGGAAGCGTCCTTCAGAATCTCTACCGAGGAAATATCGTTCGGGTTGATGTCCCGAATGTTACCGGCAAAAGGAATTCCGTCCACCACAATAAGCGGAGAGTTAGATGCTGAAATAGAGTTAATCCCCCGGATTTGAATGCTTCCGTTGGTGCCCGGGTCGCCCGTTCCTCGGGTAATGTTCAAACCGGGAGCCGCCCCTTGCAGTGCTTGGAAAATATTAGGATTCGCGTTCTGCTCCAGCCGTTCAGCGGATACCGAAGCTACCGAACCCACAATATCGCTTTTCTTCTGGGTACCGTAGCCCACCACCACTACTTCAGATAGCGATTGGATATCGGGGGCTAGGGAAAGATTAATGACTGAACGCCCATTAATAGTTTCTTCCACGGTTTCGAAACCGATAGAGGAAAATACCAGGGTAGTGACCGCATCGGCTACGGTGAGGCGGTAGTTGCCACTGATATCGGTTACCGTTCCGGTAGTGGTTCCCTTGGCTAGAATATTGACTCCCGGAATAGGTTCATTAGTAGATAAATCTACTATCTGACCACTTATTGTTTTTTCTATCGCTGTTAGTGCATTCTTTTTAGCTACGGTATTTAACTGAAATGAAGCATCTTTTTGGTACGGAGTGGGCTTCTTAATATCTAGCTTCTTTTTATTCAGCTTTTCTACTTCTCTTTTTTTAGCTGATATAGCGGTAATAACGTAGTGTACCTCATCTATTTTTTCGTATCTTAATTGAAGAGGAGTCAACACAGTAATGAGCGTTTCACCTAGATTCTTGCCAGGAATTTGGCTTTTTTCAACGTATTTGTCTTTCACTACTTCCCCATCAAAGCTAAAGCGCACTTGATGTTTAAGTCCAATTAATTTTAGTGCCTCACTAAGTTCTTCCTGGGTATCTTGGCTAGAAGAGCTTGGCTTGGCCACTTGGCTTTTTTGGGCAATTGCAATCTGCTGGCCTGCAGCCCGCTCAAATACTAGCAGGAGCGTAACGCAGAGCAGAATTTTTAAAAAATGTAGTACTTGATTGTCCATAGTAACGAGTTTTAGGTTCTATTTTGTATTATGATCACTGTCGGGTGCTTCATTGCTATATTGGGCAAAATCAATCTCTGATTTTACTTTTTGCTCACCACTAATTCACTGCCCTGTTTCTTTATATTTAGGTTGAATGATTTAGATACAATTTTTAAGATCAGATCGAGATCGCTCGTTGAGATTTCAGCCTCAAACATTTTATCTCCTATTTCCTCATCAAGAATGGTAATGTTGTAGCCATAGGTATCCTGAATCATCTCAAATACTTCCTGTAAGGGCACATTATCAAAAACCAGCACATTCCTGGTCCAGGAAGCATATTTATCGGGATTCACGGTCCTCTTGGTTATTTGCTTATCTTGTCCGGAGACTTCTACCAAATCGCCGGGCTCCATAGCCAGCTCTTCTGTCACTGATGATTGTGGATTGGTAGGTACATTCAGTAATATCTTTCCTGATTTTAACACCACTTGGGTTTTACCCCGACGGTTGTTGACATTAAATTCGGTACCTAATACTTCTACCGCTACACCGTTTGAGCGTACTATAAATTTTTGATCAGTCTTGTTGTGAACTACTGAAAAGAATGCTTCACCCGACAAGTCCAACTCACGATTGCCCTGCCCCTTACCATCATCGTAATACTGAATACGGGAATTAGCATTTAATACAACCGTGGAGTTATCGGGCAGGATAATTGTTTTTGTTTCCCCAAATTCGGTAGCATATTCTACTGAAGAGGTAGTCATTACCAGTTGCCACACACCTAGCAGTATCAGTAGAAACACTGAGGCTGCCGCCATCATAAAGTACCTTGTCTTGAATTGGAATCTCCGAGATGGGAGCGAATACATAATTGTTTCCCCTACTTCATCATCTTCTTGAGTTTCGCCTGATTCCCAAGCAATATCGAGTTCATCCTTAAGCTCATCCGTTTTAATAGCGGCGCGAATATTCTGTAGCACTTTATTCCGATCAAATTTTTCGGAATCAATACCCTGAAAATCTAGCGACTGAATGGCAATTAGTGCTTTTCTAATAGTAGGTTCTTTTTCCGGATGTTGCCCAATCCAACCTTGCCAAAATCGATCTGTCGTCGGAGAGGGATGAAGTACCCACTCCTGAAAGAAGTCATCCAGTATAAAATCAATAGCGTCAAAGTCTTGATAGTCCATAGACTGTTGGCATTTATTAGAAGGGGAAGAAATTGGAAGAGTGTCCTCAGTAAAAAGAAACTATTTTTCACTTTTATAATTAGCACAATAAATAAGTGCTTATTTTACATATTTCATACTAAATATCACAACAAAATGATAGATTGAATAAGAGACGTAGTAATCGTGCCAGTTTACTTCGAGAGAATACTGTAGAAAATGTGGGCAGGTCAACTGAAGCTGAGCTAATTTATTGATGGAATCAGCTCAATAGTGACAAGAGTACTGTGAGCGAGGCAACATCTTTTCGTAGAGTCAGCATAGCCCGGTAAATGAGATTACGCACCGATTTGGTGTTCATGGATAATAAGCCAGCTACTTCTTCATTGGTAAATCCGTCGTAGAATCGTAGGGTAATCGCTTCTTTTTGCCTTCGGGTGAGTCGGTTGAGAGCAGCAAGCAATTTTTGCTGCTGTTCCTGAGAGAATTGTTGATTAATTAGTTCTGATTCGTGAGAAAACACTACAGTAAAATTGTACTCTTCCATCACGTTACTAACCAGCGGAGTTTTTCGTTTATCTACTAATTTTTTTATGATCTTCCTCTTTAACCGCTTAAACAAATAATATTTGACCGAATGTACAGCAGGCAGTTGATTTCTGCTCTTCCATATCTCCACAAATACATCTTGAATACTATCCTCTATAAGTTCTGTGCTTCCGGTTATTCTTTCTCCGTAGCGGCAAAGATCAGTAAAATACCGATTGTAAAGATGGGTAAAAGCAACCTCATCTCCCGCCCGTAAATCTTGCCATAAGCGGGGCATATTTGACGGTTGAGCTTGCTCAGAAGAGTTAGTATAATAAGATTTATCCAAAATACCGCACTATTTGGGTAACAGATTAATAATGTATAATAATTTTATTCTTTATAATTAACAAATTTTTATTATACGAGCTAAAAATTCCGAAAGATTAACTTTCGCGCGGAGGTTTTAGGATAGTATGCAACCCTTAATCTAGAATTAGCTTAGATTTACCATCGTTACTCAGTTGACTATATGACTTTTGCCGAACATATCATTCAGTTTAATAACCAGCTTCAACTAAATGTTAAACTACCCGAAAACATTCGGGCTATGAACCCTTTTCAGGAAAGTGTAGAAGTTCGAAATATCTCATCAACCTTTTACCGGAAGTACTACAGCGATGCGCACCCGCGCCATCTAATTTTAGGTATTAATCCGGGCCGATTAGGTGCTGGAGCTACCGGTATTCCCTTCACTGATCCTAAGCGGTTGAAATCGCACTGCGATATGGAAAGTCCGTTTTCTCTACACGAGCCTTCTTCGGTTTTTGTATACGAAGTAATTGATGCTTACGGAAGCGTAGAAGAATTCTACCAAAATTTTTACATTAGTTCGGTTTGCCCGTTAGGCTTTGTCAAAATTGATGAAAAAGGACGAGAAACTAATTATAATTATTACGACAGTTCTGAGCTAACCGAAGCCGTTACTCCTTTCATTTTAGAAAGTCTACTAACCCAACTTAACTTTGGCATTCATCGTGACAAAGTATTTTGTATGGGTACTGGAAAGAATTATCGCTTTTTGAAAAGGCTGAACGAAGAATATGAATTTTTTAAAAAAGTGATCCCGCTGGAACACCCTCGCTACGTAATGCAGTACAGAAGCAAGCAAAAGCCTCTTTATATTGATAAATACTTACGAGCTTTAAGTTTTTAGTAACGAAAAAATTCCTGCGCCTTTAGTGAGTCGTACTGGGGATTGGGTTTAGGCTTCTGCGCACCCACATCCTTCCGCCAGGTTTCTAGCTGGTTGTACAGATCGTTGGCTACTTCGGGCACTTCGCTAATGAGGTTGTTGGTTTCGCCAATGTCATATTCCAAATTATAAAGCTCTAGATGCTTATCCTCCAAAAACTCAATCAACTTGTAGCTACCCTGCCGGATCGCCGAATAAGGACTGGCACCCCCCGGATGGTAGTGCGGATAGTGCCAGTATAGTGCTTCCCGATCTAATACTTCGGTATTTGCTTCTAGCATTGGGAGCAAATTCATTCCATCCTGATGGTAGTCTTTTGCGCCCCCGGTGCCCAGCACATTGGCTACCGTAGCAAATACATCCATCGTAATTACCGGTTCATCAATTGTTGCTACTCGTTTACTGGCCTTTGGCCAACGGATAATCATAGGCACTCGCACCCCTCCTTCGTAGGCTGAGCCTTTACCGGCCCGCAGTGGGTTGTTTTGGGTAATATCAAATAGTTCAAGTCCACCATTATCGCTGGTGAAAATTACTAAGGTTTGATCGCTAATTTTTAAGCTATCTAATAACGTCATAATCCGCCCTACACTTTCATCGGTGCTGTGAATCATAGCAGCGTACTCGGCATTAGTATGCTGTAGACTATCGGTTACTTTACGTTGGTAATAGGCAGTGAGGCTATCTTTCCCCTGAATAGGGGTGTGCACAGCATAGTGAGGAAAATACAGTAGAAAAGGCTGTTCGGAGTGGTCGGTAATAAAACGAGAGGCTTCATCGGTTAACCGATCCGTAAGGTACTCGCCTTTTTCTCCTCCTTCTAAATAGGGCAAAGTATCTTGTCTACGTACATAGGGATAAAAGTAGCTAGGTGGCTGCCCTCGGTAGTAACCGGCCACATTACGGTCGAAGCCCTGGTATTGGGGATAGTACACCACCGAATCGCCTAGGTGCCACTTTCCGACACTAGCAGTAACGTAGCCAGCCGCCTTCGCAATTTCAGCAATGGTCACCTCTTGGCTGGGTAAATATTTTGTCCAGTCAGGCGGAAGTAACTTTCCGTGTTTGTTCTGGTGCCCCGCGATCCAGTCGGTTATGTTCAGGCGGGCGGGGTATTTGCCAGTCATAATGGCTGCCCGGGTTGGTGAACAAACCGTGCAAGCGGAGTAAGCATCGGTAAAAATTACACCTTCTTTGGCTAAGCGGTCAATATTAGGCGTTTCGTACAGATCGCTACCGTAACAACCCAAATCAGTCCAGCCCAAGTCATCAATTAGAAAAATAACGACATTGTAAGAAAGCTTACTAGATTCTTTAGGTAGCTCACTCTGAGGCAAGCAGGAAGACAAACTGATAAAAATAGCTAGAAAGCAATGTCTAATATATCGCATGTTCTAATTAAGTGAAAAGTATCAGGCTAAACAATAGCTATTTACTCCGGATGCTTCCCCTACTTACTGGAAGAACTTAAACAGGCCCCGGGGCTGTCGTTCTCTATCGGTTAGGGTAGTAGGATCGTACTCTAATCGGAACCTTAGCTCAAACACCCAGCCGTTCGTTCGGAAGGAAGGTGAATTAGTTAAAATATAGTTAGCCCCATTAGTCTGCCATTCCGAACGCGGACTTACTTCGTAACCCGCGCTCAATCCTATGAACCCGATCGTTCCGGGAAACGTGAACCTTCGCTCTACGCCCGCACCCAGTCCCCCACTAATAAATAATCCAGATGAGTAGCGTTTTACCAATACGTCCGGTTCATTCAAATTACTTAAGCTTCCCTGGAAAGACGAGACATTAGTAGTAGAAGATACTCTTAGCTGGGCTAAGTTGGTACCAAATTGTAAATAAGGATAAACCAACCATTTTTCGCTAGGGATTACGTCGTATTGACCGGCAAAAGATATTTTCCATAGAGTTAAGCGAGCATCACTTTCGGCATTACCGCCATCGTCAAACGTTGATAGAAGCGATAATTGAGTATTTCCATACGAATTTTGATCGCGAAAGCGGTTGGTGAAGCCCAAAGAGGTACCTACCAATCCGGATGTCAGCCTCGGAATTCCTGCCTGCTCTAATTCACGGTTCAGATTGTCCAAATCAACATCCTGCCCTATCACGCTCAAGTAGAATCCTGATCGCGCAGAATTGGTTGTATCAAAAGACTGCGCTACGCTTTCTGAGTAACATAAAGTAGCCAGCAATAGAAATAGCGTTAACTTCTTCATTCGTAAGGATTTAAATTACTATGGATAATTTATTTTAAGTTCAACGGTAGTGAGTTAGGCTTTACTTTGAATAGACTCTACCGGGAATACTGCTTTCCTCTTCCGGCTTTTCGATGAGAAAGCAGCCAATCGTACACCTCTGGGTTGTCGTAGGTTTCTGTCCAGGAATCATGTCCGGCTTCGGGGTAGGTTGTCAGTTTAACATTACCTTGCGCCTGCTGAAGAGCTTCCACCATAGCAACAGTTTGGGAAAGAGGTATGACTCGATCTTTAGCACCATGAAAGGCCCACACCGGCACATCTTTTAGCCACTGGGCATAACTCGGAGTACCGCCTCCGCAGATGGGCACAATTGCAGCGAACATCTCAGGGTTTTGGATAGCCATCCGCCAGGTACCGAAACCACCCCGGCTCATCCCGGTCAGGTATACCCGACTTTCGTCTATTCGATGGGTATCGATTATTTCATCTAGCAGCTCCTTAAGAGCAGCGTCGTTCCAGAGTTTGTTTTCGGGGTTTTGCGGCGAGATGATGATAAAGGGGAAATCCTTGCCTCGCTCAATTAACTTGGGAGGGCCATGCCTTTTTACCAATTCAATATTATCGCCGGTTTCGCCTCCACCGTGTAAGAACAGCAGAAGAGGATAATCTTCGCTACCAGATTCATAATCCTGAGGAAGATACTTTAAGTATTGAAGTCCGGCTTCTTCAGAGCGGTGTACGGTTTGCTGGGCGAACGTGAATTGGCTGGCCACTAGACTTATTGCAAGAATGAACCCCAGTTTACTAAAGATTAAATTCATATCGTTTTCTTAATCAGACTTTTTGAGCCTTTATTGAATCTCTTCCTTAAACTCGGCATCCTTATCTTTGGATAGAAAATCGGCTTCGGCGGCAATACCTTTCTTTCCGGCTTTCAGTAAAGCATCATCGGCTACTTTCTCAATAGGAGTGTAGCAAGAAGCGGGTTCGTCTTTGTAGGGTTTGTTAGTCACTTTGTTGTAGACTGAAATTAGTGACCAACGAGAATGATCGCTGAGATTAGCATTGGAGCGGTGCAGTAAGTTGCAGTGAAAGAAGAGTGCGTCGCCGGGCTGAAGCTCTACGTATACTAATTCATGTTGCTTCATGGCTTCTTCCACTTTTTCCATTTGCGCCCCCACTTGTTCTCCCGCTATGTTATGCTCCACCCGATCCATTCGGTGGGTACCTTTTAATACTTGTATACAGCCGTTTTCCTGGGTAGCTTCCGTTAGAGCCAACATAATACTGACCATTTCAGGGTACAAAAACCCATTGTTGTACCAGTAGCCGTAGTCCTGATGCCACTCCCAAGCTCCGCCCTTTTTAGGTTCCTTCTGCATCAGCTTAGAATGATAGTGCCCTACCGTGCCGTCCAGGATCATTTCAGCTGCTTCTACCATGCGGGCTGAGCGACTGTAAAGTCCGTAGATGTCATCTTGAGGCGTATACCACAATGCTAACTTGGTTCGCAGTCCCTGACTGTCGTTAAAGTCAAAAGATTTATCGTTGATTATCTCGTCTTCGGTGGAAGTCTGGTAAATGAGATCGGCTTCCTCCGGTGAGAAAAAGCCTCTAATAATTACGTAGCCATCGCGTTCAAAATCAGCGAAATGCTGGCGGGTGAATGGTGAAAAAGTGTTCATGAATGGTTCGTTTGCTTTTCAATAATTTTTCCGCTGTCTTTTTCCTTTAAGATAGCCTTCTTCCGGCCGTCGGGCAAATGTTCTTCTTTAATAAGCCAATGGGCTTCATCGTACTCCTTGGCTCCCAGTGGCTGACTACCTTCGGTATTTCCGCGCCACTCGGGCAAATCTATTGATTCCCACTGCTTGCTTTTGGCTGACTTATAACTAGCATCCATAATGGCGTTCACTACGTAGCCATCGTAGAAACTCTCCATTGGGGTTTGTTGCTGGTCCATTGCGTTAAACATATCAGTAAACATGTGGGTGTAGCCCAAGGCGTGAATCTCATCGCCTACCGGAAACAGCCAGCCAGTTTCCTGTTCTGCCTTTTCGGCTACGTAACCCTGCATACCTACCGAAGTGAACAGTTCGTAACCGGTTCGCAAAAAATGGTCAATGCGGATGGTCCCTTCGGTACCGGATACTTCATCACGCAGGTCCATTCCCCCTCGGAACGCCCAGCTTACCTCAAATTGGGTGACCGCACCGGTTTCGTAGCGGACCAAGCCTACGGCGTGGTCTTCGGCTTCAATAGGTTTTACCAGCGTATCGGCCCAGCACATTACTTCTACGGGTTTCACCTCTTTTCCTACGAAGTTCCGCCCTATTTCAATGCAGTGGCAGCCCATATCGATAATGGCCCCACCGCCCGAGAATTCGGGGTTCCAGAACCAGTCGCTGTGTGGCCCCGGGTGGGCTTCCCGCGAGCGGGTCCAGAGTACTTGTCCGACCGCCCCCTTCTCTACTGCCTGCTGGGCTTTCAAGGTCTTGGGAGTATACACCAAATCTTCCAAGTAGCCGTGAAATACTCCAGCTTTCTCTACCGCCTGAAGAATCTCCAGGGCCTCCGCTCCGTTCATCGCCAGGGGTTTGGTACAAAGAATGTTTTTTCCAGCTTGAACTGCGGCTAAAATTGCTTCCTTATGTAAGTAGTTAGGTAGGGCGACAATCACCGTATCGCTTTGTTCGTCTTGTACCGCTTGGTGAATGTCGGTATAGGTAGTTGGGATGTTCCACTTGCTGGCGAACTGCTTTGCCCGGTCCTCAGAGCGGGAGTACACCGATTGTACAATTTCTCTTCCCCGGTGCTGGTAAAGACTGGCCACGTAGAAATCGCCAATCAATCCGGTGCCAAGCAGGCAAATGTGGTGCGTGTTGGTAGGCATAGATTAGGTCTGTTTATTGTTTGGGGTCAAGATAAC
>NZ_JBARYM010000104.1:0-12824 GCF_049647865.1 Tunicatimonas sp.
GGATACAGTAGATAAAAATCCTTAGTTTTTACTTTTTCAATTCCTAAAACCTAAACTCTCAATAGACTATAACACCAAGCACCATAATACAATAACACCATCATGGCAGAGTATAATTTTCAGGAAATAGAAAATAAGTGGCAGAAGCACTGGCGAGACAATAATATTTACCAAGTTTCGGTCGATCCAACCCGCCCTAAATATTACGTATTGGACATGTTTCCCTATCCGTCAGGAGCCGGGTTACACGTAGGTCATCCGTTAGGTTATATTGCCTCAGATATTGTGACTCGTTACAAGCGTCTGAAGGGTTTTAACGTGTTGCACCCAATGGGCTTTGATTCGTTCGGGCTACCTGCCGAGCAGTACGCTATTCAGACTGGGCAACATCCGGCGATTACGACCGCCCAAAATATTGAACGCTACAAAGAGCAATTAGGTAACTTAGGTTTTTCGTTCGATTGGGACCGAGAGGTGCAAACCAGCGATCCGGATTTTTATCGCTGGACCCAGTGGATTTTCATGCAACTGTTTCAGAGTTGGTTTAATCAGACATCAAATCAAGCTGAGCCTATTGATTCGCTTATCGCTCAGTTTGAGCAAAACGGCAATGCTTCGGTACAAGCCGCCTGCGATGAAGATACTCCTGCATTCACGGCTGAAGAGTGGAGCAGTTTCTCGGAAGCCGAACAGCAAAAGATGCTGCTAAACTATCGTTTGACCTACTTAGCCGATACGGTGGTGAACTGGTGCCCGGAATTAGGAACAGTCTTGGCCAACGATGAAATAAAAGATGGCTTCTCGGAGCGGGGCGGCTACCCAGTAGAGCGCAAAAAGATGAAGCAGTGGATGATGCGGATCACCGCCTATGCCGACCGGCTGCTGGAAGGTTTGGAAACCATCGATTGGACTGAATCGCTAAAAGAAATGCAACGCAACTGGATTGGTCGCTCTACCGGCTGCGAACTGGACTTTAAGGTTCAGGATTCAGATATTACCCTCACTGCTTTCACCACGCGCCCCGACACTACATTTGGAGTAACGTATATTACCCTGGCCCCGGAACACGAACTTATTGGCCAGTTAACGACGGATGAACAGGGCGAAGTAGTAGCGATATATGTAGAGAAAGCGGTGAACCGTTCGGAGCGCGACCGGATGGCCGATGTGAAAACTGTTTCGGGAGCGTTTACCGGCTCTTATGCTATCAATCCCCTTTCGGGCAAGCCGGTACCCATTTGGATTGCCGACTACGTTTTAGCTGGTTACGGCACCGGCGTGGTGATGGGAGTTCCTTCGTCCGATGATCGTGACTTTCGGTTTGCTCGACACTTTGATCTACCCATTGTTCACGTAATTGAAGGGACAGAGAGTCTGAAAAACCCAACTGAGATAAAACACGGAACCATTATCAATTCTGAGTTCTTAAACGGAATGGATTCGCACGATGCGATACAGGCCGCAATTGATAAGGCAGTGCAGTTAGGTTTAGGTGAGGCAAAGGTGAACTACCGAATGCGCGATGCCGTATTTAGCCGCCAGCGTTACTGGGGTGAACCAGTTCCGGTGTATTTTAAAGATGACATTCCTCATTTGTTAGATGAAGAAGTTTTACCACTAGAATTACCTCCGGTAGATGAATACAAACCTACCGAAAGTGGTGAGCCTCCATTGGGACGAGCGAGTAACTGGAAGTATAAAGATCAATACGACTACGAGCTAACAACCATGCCCGGGTGGGCCGGTTCGTCTTGGTACCAGTTTCGCTACATGGATGCTCAAAATAAAGAAGCATTAGTCAGCAAGGAAGCTCAATCGTACTGGAAAAGCGTAGATTTATACATTGGCGGCACCGAACACGCCACTGGTCATCTGCTCTACTCCCGCTTCTGGACCAAATTCCTGCACGATCGTGGTTACGTTACGGTAGATGAACCCTTCCAAAAACTGATCAATCAGGGAATGATCCAAGGGCAGTCAAGTATTGTCTACCGGGTGAAGGGCGAAAATAAATTTGTCTCATTTGGATTAAAAGATAACTACGAAGTAGCACCGATGCACGTAGATATTTCTTTGGTAACTAATGATGTACTGGATATTGATGCCTTTCAGCAATGGCGCGATGACCTAAGCAACGCTGAATTCATTTTAGAAGATGGAAAATATATCTGCGGTTCGGAAGTAGAGAAAATGTCTAAACGACTGTTCAATGTAGTGAACCCCGACGATGTGGTGGAACAGTACGGGGCCGATACGTTGCGACTGTACGAAATGTTTTTAGGCCCGCTGGAACAATCTAAGCCCTGGAGTACCAACGGCATTGACGGAGTATTCAAATTTCTCAGGAAGCTTTGGCGATTGTTTCACAACAATCAGGGCAACTTCTCAGTCAGTGATGACACTCCTACTCCCGACGAACTGAAAGTTTTGCATCGAGCCATCAAAAAAACGCAGGAAGATATTGAAGGCTATTCATTCAATACGGCGGTCAGCAGCTTTATGATTTGCGTGAATGAACTGACATCGCTCAAGTGTAACAAACGATTAGTACTGACGGATTTAGCACTTATTTTGTCCCCCTTCGCTCCTCACATTGCTGAAGAATTATGGCACTTGCTTGGAAACACTAATAGTATTACCCAAGCAAAATTCCCAACTTTCAATGAGGAGTATCTAATTGAAAATGTTCACGAATATCCTATTTCAATTAATGGTAAGGTACGGACTAAGTTGAATTTTGCGTTAGATAAGTCAAAGGATGATATTGAGCAGGCGGTTCTTCAGGACGAAACCGTACAACGATGGCTTAACGGAAAATCACCCAAGCGCGTAATTGTAGTGCCCAAACGAATTGTTAATATTGTGGTATAACTACTTTGGCTCCTCGTCAACAATCATCGGAGTATCTACTGAATCTACCGGGGCCATCATTGGGTCGCCCGAATTAAGCGGGTCAACGTAGGCTGAATCTTCCGATACTGGCTCACCAGGAGGAAATATGGTAACCATCTCTATGGTTTTGAGAGAATTGTACTTCTTGGGGTAGCTCATGTCAGCCATAATGCCGTAGCGGCTCTTATCAGTTACAAACTGCTTAGGCATAAAAGTAGTAGTATCCCCTTCAAATAGCGAAAAGTGCATAGTTCGCACGCTGTCATCCAGAATAAAGCTACTCTGAAATGCCGGGCATATCATTCCTCGGTGGCAAGCTGATAGTGCCAGTAAGATCAATATGTACCTAATGGTATGCTTGATAATGCTCAACGGTTAATATGAGAGCTGTTGCTCATTCTTTCCTTTGCAAATATTCGACTTTGATTTGCACTAAACTTGTAAATAGTTATACATAACTTACTCTGTTGCCTTTTGCGGTAATTAAGAGCAACTTTTTATTATATAACTGTTAAAACATTGCATTATTTTTATTCATTAGGCAATGGAGCGTACATTTCGGGGGGGCCACCCATAAACATAGCCCCGGTAACGCGGTCGGTATTATCGTACCTTCGGCGAAAATGGGGAGAAAAATCGCTAGTTTCTTTCATCCACTGCTGTAAAGCATCATAGTGTTTACGGATAGTCGGACGATATTCAGCGCGAAAAGCCAAGTTATTTAACTCATAGGGGTCGTTTATCACGTCGTAAAGCTCAATAACGGGGCGGGGCACCTGAAAGATTAGCGACTGAGCTTCGTTTAGCTTTCCTTCTTCCTTCCATCTCAACAACGATTGATGGGATAAACTACCAGCCAGATCAGCAGCCGTTCCGTGGGGAAGCTCAATATAGCTGTTCACGATTAGCTTGAAACTATCGCTACGAACACTTCGCATATGTTCGTCGCAATCGTGCCAGTTTCGCTCACTGAAAACGTACTTGTCAGCCACCGAACCACTTCCGTTAAATAGCGGAGCCATACTTTCAGAGAAGATAGCTTCGGGCTTTTCAACTCCGGCCAGGTCAAGAATGGTAGGAGCCAACCGTAAAGAAGTTAGCAAATTATCGTTGGTACTAGCCTCATTTATTTGCGCGGGCCAATAAACAATAAATGGGGTTTTAATTCCTTCATCATATAGCGTTCCTTTGGCTCGAGTAAAAGGTTTGCCATTATCAGTCATAAAAATAATTACCGTATTCTCTCGCTTGCCCCGATCCTCTAATAATGCCAATGAAGCTCCGATCACGCTATCCATTCGGCTGATTTCATCGTAGTACATTGCTAAATCCTGGCGGGTTTCGGGAGTATCTGCTAAATACGGGGGGATTACTACCTCGTCAGGATTATGTGAGTTAGTAATAGTATTCGGCTGATAGCTACGGTGGGGGTCAAAAAAGGCAAACCAAGTGAAAATGGGTTGATCACCAGCATTATTTAGGGCGGTAGCTAAATCTTGCCCCCGAGGGTTCCCTTTTCCCGGATTAAAATAATCAAACTGGTTCGTAGCTTCCTTACCGATATGCGACTTTCCCAGTAATGCGGTATAGTACCCCGCTGCTCCTAAATGATGCGCCACTGTTCTCTCGTCAGTGTCTAACGGAGTGTGTAAATCTTCGGTACGTAATGTATGAGCAAATTGACCAGTTAGTAAACTGGTACGCGTGGGACTACACTGCGGAGTAGGTAAAAATACATTGGTGAACCGAACACCTTCTGCTGCCAATTGATCAATGTTGGGAGTTTGAATAGATGAGTTGCCGTAACAACCAAAATCGCGCCATCCGGCATCATCGGCGATGAATACAATAATGTTAGGCTGGTCAGTCGTACTTTGAGCAAATGTAATCTGGAAGAGCAGAGAAAAGACAGTATAAAGAAAGAGTGTTCTCATGAAATCAGGTTCGGTTAAGGGTTACCGAGATACGAAACATTTACTAGTTTCACAAGTTGAATTTTCTGATTATGAAGCAGTTCGCCGATCTATTTGTTCAACTCGACCAGACTAACAAAACTAATGACAAAGTAGCATTACTTCGTAACTATTTTGCAACTGCGCCGGACCGCGATAAGCTTTGGACTATCGCATTTTTCAGCCATAAACGTCCTAAGCGCCCGGTCAACTCTACTCTGCTAAAAGCTTGGACAATGGAGCTTGCTGGTTTGCCTGAGTGGCTTTTTAAAGAATCATACTCATTTGTAGGCGATCTAGCCGAAACCATCTCGCTAATGCTTCCACCGCCTACCCAAACCCAAGATCAGCCTTTAGCTTACTGGGTCGACTACTTGCAAGACTTAAGCAAGCTGGAAGAAGATGAGAAGAAAGCACGAGTACTCGTCGCTTGGCAGCAAATGACACAGCCCGAAAAATTTGTGTTTACCAAGCTAATGACTAGTAGCTTTCGCATTGGAATTTCTCAGGGCTTAGCTATTCGAGCGTTAGCGGAGCAAGCTGACCTAGATAAAACTATTGTTGCTCACCGCCTGATGGGTGACTGGAATCCGAACGAAGTTTCGTTTGATTCGCTGGTTATGGAAGAAAGTAGGGAAGACAATCTTTCCCGCCCCTACCCTTTCTTTTTGGCGCACCCAGTTACTACCGAAGAGATAGAAAATTTAGGTACAGTAGATGAGTGGCAAGTAGAATGGAAGTGGGACGGTATCCGAGCGCAGGTGGTGGTGCGGGAGGAAAATCACTACGTATGGTCGCGAGGCGAGGAGCTAGTCACTGATAAATTTCCGGAGTTGGCTGGCTTTGCGCTGGATTTACCTTCAGGAACCGTTATTGATGGTGAGATACTACCTTATGCTGAGGGAAAAATTTTACCGTTCGCCGTGTTACAAACCCGCATTGGGCGAAAAAATGTGTCCAAAGCGATACTGAAAAAAGCTCCAGTAGTGCTAAAAGCTTACGACTTACTAGAGGGGGACGGCAAGGATGTTCGGGAGTGGTCTATGATTGAGCGACGTAAAAAGCTGGAAGAGGTTCATGAAGCAGTGCGTGACCAAGCTTCTTACTTTCTATTATCTAATAAAGTGGAGGCTGATAGTTGGGCAGATTTAGCATTAATTCGGGAACAATCTCGCTCATTAATGGCGGAAGGTTTTATGCTGAAGCGAAGAGATAGTCCGTATCAGGTAGGGCGAAAACGAGGCGACTGGTGGAAGTGGAAAGTTGATCCGCTCACCATCGACGGGGTGCTGATTAATGCGCAACGAGGCACTGGCCGTCGCTCGGGTTTATACTCCGATTATACCTTTGCCGTGTGGGATGAGTACGATGGGCAACGTCGGCTGGTTCCGTTCACTAAAGCTTACTCTGGGCTCACCGATCAAGAAATGCGTAAAGTAGATTCCTTCGTCAAACGAAATACGAAGGAAAAATTTGGCCCGGTTCGCTCGGTTACTCCCGAACTAGTTTTTGAGATTGGCTTTGAAGGAATACAAAAATCATCGCGCCATAAGTCAGGAGTCGCTCTGCGATTTCCGCGTATTTTACGGTGGCGGCACGATAAACCAGCTGATGAAGCCAATTCGCTGATAGAACTTCAGGAATTGCTAAACTTATACGGTAATCAGTGATTGAGCCACTTTTACCCACCCCTTGGGTCCTACGCCTTCTACTTTCTGAATGCGTTCATCGGAGGTAGTTAACCAAGTTCTATCGGGTTTCTGAACCAAGTAGCCGACATCAACCGCTTGCAATAAAGGTAGATCATTGGCTGAATCACCAAGTCCAATGGTGTGTACTTCGCCATATTCTTGATCAAATAACTCGGTCAGAACTTTAATCGCTTTCCCTTTGTCACTGCCCTGCCCCATCACGGTATGAAACTTCCCTCCCGACACGCAGGACAATCCACGCGAAGACAACAAATCTTGAAATTGGCGAAAGCCCTCACCTGATTTATCTCCCTTTAGTAAGGTTTCCGAAAAATCGCGAGTAGCCGCTCGTTGGACAAACGCTTCTTCTAGTCGGGTAATCATCCTTATTTCTTCTAGTGATAAATCAGCGTACCCCAAAAGTTGAATAGCAACTTCTTCCCTAGCTTGCTCAATTCCTTTTCTAACCGTTTGGTAACTTTCACCTAAGATAATAACCTTAAAATTACCTTCCGACACTATTTGATACTGACCCGAGAGTTTATCGGCTATGCTGAATGAAAAATATCCGTCAGGAATAAAGACGGCACTTCCATTTTCTACAATGAACGGATCAAGGTTGTTAAGCGCGTTCCGATAGTACTCCTGTTCAGCTTTGGTTTTAGAGGAACAAAACACCACCGGAGTTCCCTGCTGACGTAGTTGATGAACCAGTAGTGCGGCCGTCTGATAAGAGTAATCTTGAAAATCTAGTAGCGTTCCGTCCAGATCGGTAAAAACAACCGTTTTCATGCTAGAGCATATTTATGTTTTGTTTTTGTATACGGAAACCATGGATTTGGTCACTGAACGAGTCTATTTTTGAAGTCATAGCCAGAACTATGGCCGATGAAATAGGCAAAGTACAGAGTCTAAAAACAGATTTGCAGCTCAATGGATGAAATTTAAACCTACTTTTATTTCATTTCCAGTACTTTGTTCTGATCAGGCGGAAGCTCTCCGGTGTCCGCAATTTTTTCCCGCATTAAGCCGGGCGTATCATTCTTCACCTTTTTTACGCTGGTTGCTTTAAAGTGCTTAGCATATTCGTGGTTTTCTAATGTTTTGGCGAATTTCTTTAAATCAGCGTTACAGATAGCCGGATAGTACGATAACGTTTCAGGTAGCTTCTCACCGTTTTTTAGTAGTTTTCGATTGTATAGGTCTTCTAGAATTTCTTTCTTTAATGACTCTGGACAAATGGGTGAACGATAAATTACTTCCATCGCTGCTCGGCTCATATCCTGCACGTGCACATCCCCCTTTACTTCGTGCAAGTGCGGATTGCGAGATTCAATCTGAAATAGCTCAATACGATTTTTCATCACATCTTTCTCGGGGTTGCCAACAATGCCCCCGAAACGTTCCAGCATATTAATGTAGTGATACGGCTCAATGGAATAGCCGGACGAGAAATCTAGCTTAGCGGCTAAATCCATTGACATTGCGTGTTCACCAGCATTTCCAGTTTTGATAATTTCGGTTCCGTAGCCGGTGTACTGGCTAATCAGAGAATTTAGAATGCGATTGGTATATTCCGAAGCTCTTCCTCGTTTGGCAAAGAACAAGTTAGACTGTACAATTTTAGGCTTACTGTGCCAAGAAATACGCACCATCGAGTACCGCGATTTTGCTAACAAAAAGCCTGCACAATATTCTTTAACGTACTCGAGCACCGCACCCGGGAAGAAATTATCGGAGTCAATAAACCCAATGTATTTCCGTCCGGTCAGATTTGCCAGAATAGTTCCTAGAATCATTCCTTCAGCCTTGCCGTTCATCACATTATTCTCTTTGTCAAGAATATACTTGTAGCCCGAAGAAATACAGGCTTTAGCTAACAGTGGATCCTTCTGGTGGACTACTAAGATTTTTTTATTCATGAATCGGGCGGCGTGCTCAATAGCGTCCTTCTCAATATAAAACCGATCAATGGGTTCGCGAGGACTATTGGAAACCACAATAGTGAGGCAATCATTAGGAATACCGCAAAGTACTCCCTCAATAAGCTTTATTCGCTCATCCATCACTGGCACCACAATTACCATTTGCTGCTCAATAGCGTTAACCGATTCGTAGGAGAGACGAACGATGGTTGAATTTTCTTTCCCTTCATTTTTAGCTAGTTTCAGTCCGGCATCCAGCTCGTACACCTTTTGTACATCATGAAACATAATTGGCCCAAAACGCTCAACCTCGCGGGGTATTTCAATTCTCATATATTCTAGGTAAGGGTAAGGTGTGAAAGTAATCAATTCTTCCCAAATAGGTTTACCTCTCAGAAGAATTAACTGAATAGTAATCCGCTTAGGGTAGAATCTTTCTTATTCACACTTCCCTGAAGTATATTCGGTAATTCCATAGCTTTCGGCTACACAATCGTTACTGTACGTTTTACTGTTACACCCACAAACCGGAGAGTATATTTCGTAGCAGATACTAACCATCTTTTGTTTCTTGGCAAAGGTTATTGCCTTCTTCACAGGAGAAAAACGGGGCAGAGAGCAGCAGAATAAATACTAACTTCTACATAGTTTTTACCTTTTATCTACAAGACCCAAAAACTCTCTCAACGGTTGTAAGCTAATCTTTGCTGACTAGGAGAGCCCAAACGGATTGGGTGTAAAACATAATGCAAACACCAGCAAGGCTACCCAGCCCAGCACTTTGCGGGTAGGCGATAGTGGTTCATTTTCGAAAGTCACCGGATGATAGATACCCAGCAACCTTCCAATAAGAAAAGCAAAGAGCAGCCACCCGAAATATCCTTGCACATTAAAGTAAGAAGAAATGAAAAACTGGGCCGTAAAAACAGCTACGGCTACCATCAGATTGGTCTGAATGGAGCGAGTGAGCCGAGAAAACATGAGATATAAAAATCCGATGTACAGCGGTATCTCCCACATCAAAACTTCGGATGTATCTGCTAGGGTGACAATTCCTAATCCTGAGTAGAATACAAAGCTGATAAATAATGTGGCTGAAACTTTGCGGTGTAGTTGGCTACCAATTAAGCCGTAGAGAATATGTCCCCCGTCGAGCTGACCGATTGGAATTAAGTTAAGAGCCGTAAAAAATAGGGCTAAGTAACCGGCGAAAATCCAAGGATAGTGAATGATCTCGTAGGCGTTGGGTACCCAATCATCTTCCGGTGCCACATTTTCTTCAAAGAAAGTCATTAGTAAGTTACCACCCAGCGCAAACGTAGCATCGCTAGGTCCAAATCGCATTGTATCAGGCCAAAATGCGGGAGCAGGTCCAAACTGTTGCTCATAATCTTTTGTCAAAAAGAAGGTATCTTTTTGGTAGACAATCTCCTCAAAATTATCGCCGAAGTATTGGTATTCCGGATGAATTTCGTAGATATATTCTTTTTCTGGCAAATGGGTGAATCCGTAAAACAATACAACCAATGCAGCAATAAAACCCGCTAATGGCCCGGCAATACCAATATCAAAAAATTGCTTACGGGAATTGATGTGATCTTTGATGCGAATGACGGCACCCATCGTTCCGATAGAAGGTATTCCGATCAGTCCAATCCAACCCAAAGAACCAAACCAAAACGGAATGTAGTAAGGTAAGGTCACTTTTACTTTATGCCATTTAGCAGTAAAGTAGTGACCAAATTCATGGATAGTAAGCACTCCCAAAAATGGCAAAGAAAACGCAAAGCCCTTTACGAACCACTCCCAGGTAACCGGGTTCAAGTCAAAACCAACGAAGCGCATGTATTGCCACTCCGTACCGGCAAACGTAGTGGTCGTAAGTGTGATCAAGAAAAGTAACAACTGTATCCCCCAGCGACGATAACGTTTCTTCATGCGTTTTTGAAGAATGAAAGTATATCTAGTTGAGATGTAATTTGACCGGTTTGGATGCCTACCGCCTGAGCTGCGACTAGGTTTTCTTCTTTATCATCCAGAAATAGGGTTTCCTCAGATTTGAGTTGGCTATCGTTCAGTACGTGCTCGTAAATTTCCCGCTCAGGCTTTCGCATTTTTACTTCGTAAGAGAAATAAACCTTCTCAAAGAATGCGTGAATATTAGGTTTGCCACTCACATTTTCTACAATTTTGTTGAAAGCTGGAACATGAATAGCGTTAGTATTACTCAATACAAATAATCGGTACTTTTCGGATAGTTGCAGTAACAGTTCCAACCGGGCCAGGGGAATATCTAGCAGCATACTGTTCCAGATGTTATCGATCTGTTCATCGGCTAAGTCGGCGTTACCCGTCATCTCACGAATACCCGCGCGGAATTCTTCGCTACTGATCGTTCCTTTTTCGTAATCCAAAAACAAATCCACTTCATCAATTGAATTTTGCGACCAATCGGTATAGCGACTTATTGCAGCAAATCCGTCGAAGGTGGCTCGGGTATCTAAATTGATAACTACTCCGCCCAGATCAAATATAATATTCTTGATTGTTGATAAATCCATAGGTGGGCAAAGATGATGGGAAATTATTTCAATCCCAAGATTTAGGGTGTTATAGTGCGAAGTGTTCAGACCGCCGTGGAACGGTGTTCAGCATTACGGCCTCTACCTGAATGCATTAATACAGTAACACGTTAACACAATACACTTAAAGCTAACATTCATAAAAATCTTCATCAATGCCAGCCCGATTGCGGGAATGCAGTTCTACCGGAAACTCCCAAAGATAGCGAAGATGGCGAATGGTTTCTTCAGCCTCGCCTTCGTTTAATAGCTGATCATTCTGGATTTTGTGAATGAGCGTAAGTTTGCTGGTTTTGTGAGTATCCACACTTTCAACCTGAATATTGGGTACGCGACTGGAACGGTCGTACTGTTTGCTCAAGGCTTCCCGGATTTTCCGGTAACCTCGCTCATTATGAATTGACATAATCTCGTAGTGCTCTTCATCTTCATCATCCAGCACCGAAAATAGTCGCATATCGCGCATCACTTTGGGCGATAAATACTGAGCTATAAAACTATCATCGCGGAAGTTTTCCATTGCTAGATGTACTTCCTCCAGCCAATCTTTACCGATAAGGTTGGGAAACCAATTCCGATCTTCCTCGGTTGGGTCTTGGCAAATCCGCTTGATGTCCATAAAAATATTGAAACCTAGCGTATACGGATTAAGACCGGAAAAATGAGGGCTATTGTACTGAGGCTGATAAATAACTCCGCTGTGGCTTTTAAGAAACTCCAGCATAAATCCATCATCCAGATAATTTTCGTCGAAAAGCTTGTTGATAATATGATAGTGCATAAACGTGGCGAAGCCTTCGTTCATCACCTTGGTCATTCCCTGCGGGTAGTAGTATTGAGCTACCTTGCGAACGATACGGATAAGCTCTCGCTTCCAGACTGGGAGTTTGGGCGCATTTTTCTCAATAAAATAGAGAATGTTCTCTTCGGGCTCAGTTGGAAATTTCGCTTTCTTTTGGTTAATTTTCACTCGCTTTTTCAATCCTTCCGGCAGAGTACGAAGCAAATCATTATAGTTCTCAGCTTTGACTTTGGCTAATCTTCGTAGGCGCGCTTCTTCTTTAATTGAAGATAGTTTAGGTGGTTTTTTATACTTATCAATTCCAAAATCCATCAAGGCGTGGCAAGCATCCAATACCCCTTCCACTTCTTCCCAGCCAAATTCATCCTCGCAGCGAACCACAAAGTCACGAGCGAAAACCATATAATCAAGAATAGACTCGGCGGAGGTCCACTCTTTGAATAGGTAATTGTTTTTGAAAAAGGCATTATGACCCTGGCAAGCATGGGCAATTACTAACACCATCATGCAGGTAGTGTTATTTTCCATGTTGTAGCTCACGCAAGGATTAGAGTTGATAACCATTTCATAAGATAACCCCATTCTACCCTTCTGGTAACTGTTTTGGTTCATCACAAAATCCTTCCCAAACTTCCAGTGTGGATACGTGGTAGGCAACCCCACTAACGCGTAAGCATCCAACATTTGCTCGGAAGTGACAATCTCTATCTGATTAGGGTAGGTATCTAATTTAAAGTACTCCTTTCCTATCCAGTGAGTAATCTCATCAGCTGCCTGTAGCGTTTCAAAGTCCCAGTTAGGATCTTTAAACATTGCTCTATATTGGTCTTTATTCATTCTTTAGTAGTCAATGGTCTACAATACACAGAATTGATATGAATTAAGCAGCATTTTCTTTTACCAAATCTTTCTTTTTGAATAAAGCGCGGAACACGGGCCAAATTTGGCTTACCTCATTGATATTACGCATGGTGAAGTTT
>NZ_JBARYM010000105.1:0-3537 GCF_049647865.1 Tunicatimonas sp.
TTTTTCAGAAGTTGCTGCAAAAACGTCCGCAATTTCATTTCAGGACGATTGCCCCACCCTGCTACAGTATGTTTGTAGTGTCAACTCAAGCACTATTTATTTCACCACTAAAAATCTTCAACAATGAAAAAGTTATTAATTGTCATTTTAACGATGGTTACGCTCAGTGCTTTGGCTCAGAGTAATCAAGAACTAAGTAAAGAAACCGATGTATCCCATAAGTATCGGATTAGTTTACCTTATTTTATTATTACAGATCCTATTGGAGGGGGCTGGAACGATCGAACAAGTACCCAAATGATAGAGCTTCATGTAAAACGCAACCTGGATGATAAGAACATCGTAGGTGTGAAGTTTGCCACCTGGCGATTGTTTCAACCCATGGGAATCCTGTGGTGGGATGGTCTTTTGGATAAGTTAGAAACAGAAAGTGAATTCTATCCGGGACATGTACGAGAAACCGGAATCGGAATTACCTATCAACGCATGTTATGGAAGGGACTATTTGCGACAGTTGAAGTTTTGCCCCAATTCAAAACCTACTTAGATGAGGGTGGTTCAAAAATTCAAAATGGATTCAAGTTGTACAATTCTTTTCATCTGGGGTATCATTTCGCTTTTGGGAAGAGTAAACGCTTTTTCGTAGAACCCCAAGTTCATTCTCAATTTTGGATGTTTGATACCAATACTCCGGAAGCGTTTAAAGCATTAGATGATAAGTGGAGAAACTATTTTCTCTTTGAACCCAATCTTTACTTAGGGGTGAAATTTTAATGAAAACGCTGCGAGCTTGTAAATGAAATTATGGTTTCTTATTGATAATCAGCACATTATTGGTTTTCCTGACCTACGCTGCTGAATTACCTTCCTTTTCAGATACAAACTCAGAAAGCATCAAGTAAAATCATATGTCAACGTTATTTGATTCACCCGAAGCAAGAAGGATTCTAGAGGCGCTCTACTACCAAAAGTTAGATGAGCTCGCCCTTTCCTACGAAAGTGTAAAAGTAGAAACAAGCTTTGGCGATACCAATGTGATCCTCACTGGTAAAAAGGATAATCCACCCCTGGTACTATTGCATGGCGCCAACGGCTGCGCGCCCATCGCCCTGGAAGCACTGAAGGGGCTGGAACAAAGTTTCCGTGTTTATGCTATTGATGTAATTGGTCAGCCTAACCTAAGTGCGAGTGCTCGCCCCTCTATGAAAGATCACACTTACGGCCAGTGGATGTATGAACTACTTTCCCGGTTCAGCATCCAGGATGCAGTGCTGGTCGGTATTTCGCTGGGTGGGTTTATTAGCTGGAAGACATTAGTGTACGACGAAAAAAGAATTGCTCAAGCCTACCTTATTGTTCCAGCCGGAATCGTGAAAGGCAATTCATGGACCGCCTTACGGAAAGTGTTTTTGCCCATAAAACTGTACCAGTGGCGAAAAAAGCAGTCCTACGTCCACGACTTTCTGCGGGAGCTATTTACCGAAGAAGATGCGTTCGCCTTGGCGTTTCTCTCGCAAGTATTTCTTCATTTTAATCAGGACTTTTCTTCTATTCCGCTTATCAGCCCAAAAGAAGCTCAGCAGATTACCACTCCACTACACATCATCGGAGCCGACCAAGACATACTTTTTCCGGGAGAAAAAATGATAAAACGAGCCAGAAAGCTATTTTCATCGCTAGAAAGTACGGCTTTACTAGAAAATTCCCGCCACGTTCCATTAACGGCAGATCATACTCAAATTGTAAACCTAATTACCAAGCAATATCATGGAATCGCAATTTAACCCTAACCTCGTAGGCAATGTCCTGCTCATTTTACTGGCCTTACTCGTTGTCTTCCATCTGCTGGTTATCATCGGTATTGTCCCCTACGGTATCGTTTGGGCGGGTAAAATCAATAGCCGAGTTCATTTACTGCGAATGGAATCAATTTCACTGGTGGTATTGGCCTTGGCTATCGTTTTGGTAGCATTACGCATGAAATACCTTACTTTTCTGAACTATCCGGCAGTAGTTAATGGCGGCATGTGGTTACTGTTTGCCTTCTTCTTACTTAATACCCTGGGAAATCTAACTGCTAAAAGTCCGATAGAGAAATACGGCTTTGGTACATTAACCATAGTGATGTCGCTGTGTTGTTTAGTCTTAGCTATTAGTTGATAAAGGCACCACAAGGTATATATAAATTCGCAATTGCGCTCTAATTTAGTATTTACCGCTACATGATCACTTGGTTTTGACATTTGTTGACTATCTTGGTTTCGCAATCCAGATACGCAAATGGCGATTCAGCAAAAATCTATTGCCGTACTACCCTTTATCAACCTCAGTGCCGACCCCGAAAATGAGTACTTCAGCGATGGTATCACCGAAGAGATTATCAACGCCCTTACCAAAGTAGAAAATCTGAAAGTCACGGCTCGTACTTCTTCATTTGCGTTCAAGGGTAAGGATCAAGATATTCGGGAGATTGCTCGCGTGCTAGGAGTTGCCAACGTGTTGGAGGGTAGTGTACGTAAAGTGGGTCAGCGAGTCCGAATTACCGCCCAATTAATTCAGGCTAGCGATGGTTTTCATCTGTGGTCGCGCAATTTCGACCGCGAACTAGCGGATATTTTTGCCCTTCAGGATGAAATTAGCTTACTGATTGCCGACCAGATTCGGGAGAATTTTGGTCACTTTGAATTGCAGGAGCACTTAGTAGAACCGCCCACGGCTAATTTGGAAGCTTACAACTGGTATCTGAAAGGAAGATACCATCAGCTAAAGTGGAACAATGATGATCTCCACAAATCGGTGGCTTGTTTCGAAAAAAGTGTAAAGCTAGACCCGACCTACGCTTTGGCCCACTTCGGTTTGGTGCAATCTTACGGCATTATGGCTACCTGGGCGTTCACCGAACCAACCTTGGCCATACAACGGGCTGGGGAGCACTTAGAGAAAGGGATGCACTACCAGCCTGATTTGCCGGAAGGGCATTATACTTTAGCTTCGGTAGAGTTCTGGAACTTCTGGAATTTTCAGAAAGGGCATGAGCACTATTCACGAGCGCTGAAGTTAAACCCAGCGTACACCGATGCTCACGTAGGTATTGCGGAATTATACACCGCAGTGGGCGAATTTGATTCAGCGATGGTGCACGCCGAAAAGGCATTAGATCTTAATCCGTTGTCAGCAACCCACCTTTTCACTAAAGGAAATATCTTTTATTATACCGGCCAATACACGGAAGCCATTGCCTACATGCATAAGATTCTGGAAATTGACTCTCAATGGAAATTAACATTTCCGGTCAGACTAGCTTCTTATATCCTACTAAAGGACCAGCAATCGCTGGATAGCCTGTTGGAAGCGCATCCGGATATACCTACTGCCCATCATTTACGAGCTTTGTATGACCGCCTACACCACGGTACCCAGGAGTGGAGCTACGAGACGGACCAAAATACTCCCACCTATTATCCCTGGGAGCTGTACTCATATATTTATAATGGGCAGGAAGATCAGGCGATGCAAAATCTAAGAGAGGGAATTAAG
>NZ_JBARYM010000106.1:0-1790 GCF_049647865.1 Tunicatimonas sp.
ATAATATACGGCAGATGACTGAGGGTCGCATGTAAATCTTTGATAGTAATGCGCTTCAACAACTTGGTCGGTACCGGTTTAGCTTGGAGGTAAATCTCTACGTAGTTGCGTTCGGCCCGAGCAAAAAGGAAGTCAGCTACAGTAAGATCAAAATTATCTCCTTTTACCTGTGTCTTTATAAATATCGTAAGTGATTCCTCATCGCTTCTTTGCGAAAGGTGAGGTGCTATTTGAGAAGCTCGTTGGTCATTCTGACGGTATAAGCGAATGAAATTAAGAGGTACCAAACTTATTGTGAACAACGTACCAACTAGAAAGGTATTTCGTGTTTCTTCCCATAGATAACGCCATGACCAATTGTCAGGATTATCGTAAATTAAGTCGCGAACCAGAAACTGGCCGATTCCTACCAGCAGAAAGAATGAAGCCAGAAATAGTACCTCCTTCTGTATGATCCAGTTTTTCTTTACCTGAGACTTCCACTTTACTAGAGCTTGCAATGCTAAAAATACGATGGTTGGTACTATCGCGTGGATACCGCAGATAAAAAAATAGTCCATTTTGTGCTCAGGAGGATACGGTCCGAAAGGTTCAAATAGATAGTTAAACCCCCAAGTCATAAAAAATATTAATCCTATAACAATCCATAAGACTGTTCCCTCAAAATAATAGGGATATGGTTGACGCAGAAACGCACGAATCTTTCGAAAATTCATAATACTAAGAAGCTTACTACCCGGATAATAGTACTTTAACCGACTCATAGTCACGGTAAAGAATATCTCGGAGTAGTTGCTGTAAGATTTCTTTGTTACCATACTCTAGTAGTCGGAAACCCTTCTTCATTAAGATATTCTACAAACGTATTAAACGAGAATCTTCAAAGTTAAGAAATGTGTAGTTCTCACTCAACTACTACATAGCTAGTAGCATCAGAGCACTTTTACCGCACCCCCATGATTATTTGCACCAAAGGTTGAGTGAAATCTAGTTTAGGTAATTTTTCCCGGAGCAGATCAATATCTTTAGCGAATAAGGCAGGTTATTGTTATTCTACCGAGGCTCGTACAGTTTCTTTTAGTAGCATTTCCAACTTGTACATTAGTAACATATGAACCTGTGTATTACTAAAAAACAAGATGCTAATGAGGGTTGCTTCAGTACTACTGCTATCTTTAGAAAAAAACTGACTTAAAACTGCTTCTGCCCGGAGAACTCCATTGCTTCGCCTTTGCCGAAACCGAAGCTAACGCCGACGGTGATAAAGCGACCTCGTAGTCGGTAATCGTACAGGTAGAAATTTGGTTGCCGGGTTTCTGATTCAAAGATGCGACTGGCGAATAGATCCCGAACGCTAAGATTCAAAATTGTCTTTCCCTTCATCATCTTCTTACGCAAACCTAGATCAACAAACGCAAAGCCGGATACTTCGCCCTGTACCGTAACGTAGCCCGACTGATAATTACTAATCAACTCAAAGTCAATATCGGCGGGTAATTTAAATTTGTTAGTCAATCTACCCGACCATTGGTCACCAGTAAAGTCAAAGGAAACCGATTCAAATTCTCCCTCCCGGCTAAAGTAATTATAGTTGAGGTCAGCGTTTACGGTCCACCATTCCAGAGGATTATACTTGGCGTTTAGCTCCACACCCGTGCTGTTATTAGTGCCAATGTTTTCCGGACGAGTTAAACTAACTCTACTCTCTTCATTTAGTGCCGGGACATTCTCAAATGTAGCAACCTCTTCAATAACGTCAGTTGTATAGCGATGATAGACCGCTACGTTAA
>NZ_JBARYM010000107.1:0-13119 GCF_049647865.1 Tunicatimonas sp.
AAGTAGTAGATATTAAGATAAGCACCGACCCCTTGCGCTACGGATACCATTATTATGTATAAAATGGTTGACCAGGTAAAAATATTTTCCTGATTAAATAATATCGTATAAAATAACTGCAGTCCTACCCAGAACACAATGTGGTATAACTTGTACCGAACTACTGACTGGTACAACCGAGATTTTTTCCACTGAGAAAACAGAGTATTCATATTTCAAAATTGCTATAAAAAAGGTAGCGAAACAATTTCAGTTGACCAAATGCACCTCACGGCTGATAAGGCACACGAGGTGGATGGTAAAAGGTGAAAAGGTACGAGGTGCGGTTCTGTTTGTGCTCCTTAAACCCTTTACCCTACACCTGTTACCTTTCTTCCGTCATTTGTCAACGCTCCGCTGCATCTGGTCAACTAAGTTTCTTAAAGGCATATCTACCCACTTACTTTGAAGCATTCATTCACCAAAAAACCTATTGAATTATGAATGCTTTAAATTTAATTCCTCGATTCTCTTTATTGATACTTGGCTTAGTTATCACGTTGTCTGCTTCGGCGCAGATAAACCCGGAAGTGCAACAGCTTTTTTACCAAGGCTACTTAACCGCTAGCAAAGCTCCCTGGGAACAAGCCATAGAAAAAATCAATCAAGATGCTACTCTTAGCGAAACCGAAAAGTTACACGCTATTACAGAAGCGCAAATTGGCCTACTAGTCTACACCATGGCTAACCAAGACGAAGAAACCTACGATGCGGTAGCCGATAATTTAGAAGAAAGCCTAGAGGTTCTTCTTAACCAAGACGCTAAAGATGCCGCTGCATTAGCCAAGATGGCCCGACTGTACGGAGCAACAATGGCTTTTAATAGCTGGAAAGCAATGTATCTCGGACCCAAAAGCGAAAAGTTGGTTGATCGCGCTCTAAAAGCTGACCCAAAAAGCCCCGAAGCTTGGATGCAACGTGGTGGTTCACGAATGTTTACTCCAAAAGCATTTGGTGGCGATATTGATGAAGCTATTGTTGCCTACCAAAAAGCAGTGCAGCACTACGAATCTCAGCCGAACTATGCTAAAAACTGGCGGTATCTGGATGCATTAGCTTGGTTGGGACAAGCGTATCAACAAGCCGAGCAGCCGACTCAAGCTATTGAGACTTATCAGAAGGCACTAGAAGTAGAACCTAATTTTGGCTGGGTGAAATACACACTCATGCCCCAAGTTATCGCTCAATCTTCTAGCAAGTAGTATTAGGTGCGTAGTGTTATGGTGTTAGTGTATTCAGGCGGATATCACGCAATGTTCATGTAGACTTGAACGCTAAAAATCAAACCATAACACCGTAACACCACGCACCCTAACACCTCAGCACCTCAAAATTTAATCTCATGAAAAAGCTCTTCTTTACCTTCGCTTTCTTACTGAATTCTATTCTATCTCTTGCTCAGAGCCAAGTAACTATTCAAGGTAAAGTAATTGATGCAATAACTCAGGAGTCATTAGCCGGAGCAAGTGTTTACCCCTTGTCAGACTGGCAACAGGGCACGAGTACCGATAACGAAGGCAGTTTTACACTAGAAGTTACCGACAATGATACCTTGATGGTTACTTTTATTGGCTACGAACCTCAGGTAGTTTCAGCAGCCGAAAAAGAGCTTTTCGTAAAGTTAAAAGCAAATGTCCAAAGTATGGAAGCCATAACTGTAGAAGCATCTAGCTTAGTAGCGGAAGAATTCAGTATCAAGAAGATTGAACAACTGGAAATTTATACCAATCCCAATGCCAAGGCCGATCCTCTTTTAGCCGTTAATGCTCTTCCGGCGGCTACTACCTTAGACGAATCAGCCAGCATTAGCTTGCGAGGAGGTAGTCCGGCCCAAACCGGTATTTTTCTGAACGATGTGCCAGTGTACGATGCCGTTCGATTCGCTCAAGTGAATGGTATTGGTACGTTTAGCATTTTTAATACCGCCCTGATCAAACAACTGCAAGTATTTCCGAGTAACCCCCCGCTGGAATTTGGCAATACATCGGCTGGACTTATCTCTTTACAAACCATAGACCGAGTTCCGGAACGAACCAGTATCAATGCAGTAGTTTCTCCGGCAAATATTGGGGTTTATGCGAACGTACCCGTGCAGTCAAACGCTGGGGTAGCGCTATTTAGTAATTTTCAGCCATCGGGAATTATTCAAGCGATGAACCCGGAAGCGCTACGTGATCTAGAGCACTTTCAGACCTTAGACTTCGGTGCACATTACTTCCGCAAGTTAGGTGATAAATCTAATCTAAAGATATTCAACTACGCAGTCAGTGAAGGCTATCGATTTGCGAGCCGACATCCATCGGGTAACGATACATTTCAGCAGCGTAAGTGGCGTAATTTTACAATTGCTAACCTGCAAACGCAGTACGAACATTCGCTAGTAACATTTAATGGCGGCTTTAGTATCAGTGATATGCGTTTTTCGGTAGGTAACCTGAAGATTAATATGCAAAACCAAGACGTGTACTTTTCAGCCAACTACACCCGGTTTTGGGATGCTTGGACACTAAAAATCGGAGTTACCTACGATCATCGTCGGGCCAATATGGAGGGGCAGACTCCAGTGTTTGGTTATGCTCGCGCTCCCCGTCATCCAGTTCAACAATTTCAAAGTGTTCAGCATGCGAAAGCTCCCGAAGGTTACGTCTACGGAAAATATCAGCCTAATCAACGCTGGACGTTCGGGTTAGGGGTTCGGAAAAACGTGGCTATAAATGATCAGCCCAATTACCTTAGCTACCAGCTCAATACGCACTACCGACTGATGAAGCACCAAACGCTTACCCTCTCGGCCGGACGTTACCACCAACAAGTGATTCCGCAGTCAGAATTAGCCTCTGGTTTTTACCGCAGCGATCAGTTTTCGATCGACTACCAGTACCAAAGAAGCGGCAAAACAATATCGTTGGCCATTTTCTACAAAGACGACCGCCCCGGTAAGAACCAACAGCAAACCTACGGAGCCGAGGTAGCCGCTGATATCCGTTGGTCACCTAAACTAAAAACCCAAGTATCGTATACTTATCTGAATGCTACCATCCAAGAGAATGAGAACACATTTGCTTCGCCCTATGATCTGAATTATTTCGTGCGCGCTAGCTCTTCTTATCAGGTAAGTTCGCAGTGGTCACTAAGTGGTATTTTTATTCACCGGCAAGGTACACAGTATCAACCCGTGATAGGTCGCCAGTGGAACACCGATTTGGAAGTTTATGCTCCTGCGTACGCTCCTTTTAACCAAATTCAACGACTGCCCGATTACAGTACAGTAGACCTGAGTATTAGCCGAATATGTCCGCTTACTGAGAAAATATCAGCAGTATTCTTTGGGAATATTAACAACACGCTAAATCGCCAGAATGTACGAACTATCAACTACAGCCAGGATTATTCTCAACCTTTTAACGAACTGTTTTCACAGCGTGCGTTTTACGCCGGAGTCGTGTTACAGTGGCAATAAAGATGCTGATTATGGGTTACAAAGTTCTGAGTTTACAGTTTTGGGTTTAGTATTGATGCTAACTTATCTTAAAACTCTGAACACTAAACTTAAAACTTTATAGCACTTTGTTGTGAAACTTGTATCTTGTTTAGTCAGTTAAATAAGTAGACTGTTCTAAGCTATGTTAAAATTTATTATTATCTCGGTTTTATTTATCTACGTCGTTTACAAAGCCAGCGACTTTATCCTTCGTATGCTCGACGGTATTACTGGCGGGGGACGCCGGGTAAAAAATACTGATCGGCGAGGGCGTAGTTTTGGTCCGGAACACCGTCGTCAGCAGCAACAAAATCGCTACCACCAATCAAAAGGCGATGTCAACATTGACTATGTTCCTGAGGATCAGGATAAGAAGAATCCTTCCGAAGGTTTTAAAGGTGGAGAATATGTAGACTATGAGGATGTGAAATAATCGCTATTCTAACTGAAATTCATCAATCTCTCCGATACATTAGCACCTTATCATTATTTCGGGCAACCATCATCACGGGATTTTGATCTACCGCTAAGACCACAGCATCTCGTACTTCACCTTCTATTTCAATTCCTGACATGGTAGTAGATACTGGTCGAAAACGCCGTCGGCTAGAACCGGTTAAGAATACTCCTCGGCTTGCATTGTGGCGACCTACTTGAGGTTTTAGCGCGTAGAAATTTCCGCCTAACCAAATATCAGCGTGTCCGTCGTTGTTCCAGTCGTGCACAGCAATAGCAAATACTGGGGCTACCTGTGCTTCAGTGGGTAATGCTTGTAAGGAGAGTTGCGTACTATCGTTCCAAAGAACAGCGCTCTCCAAATACTCGGCCTCATACGCAATTGAAGCATTCCGGGTTGCTGGAGAAAACAACGATTCATAGGTCTGAGCAGCGTAATCCTCATTTTTCAGAATTTGCTTTCGTAGGTTCGGTAGTTGTTTAGTAAGTTCCATCTTAGTGGCAAACGGGTACGACTGATTGTCTTGAGGCGGATACCAATTCATTACAAACTCACTCTTGTTGTTCTGATCAAAATCATTCACAAACATGGTTAGTGGTTCTTGAGACGAAGCTTTAAACTTAGAATTTAGGCCCCAGTTTCCTAATACAAAATCAGCATCGCCATCCTGATCTAAATCGGCTGCCTCTACGCGCGTCCACCAACCATTACTATTCGCTAAGATCTGGCTTTCAGCCAACTGCCCCTGATTATTTCTAAAAATATGTACTCCCATCCAGTCACCCACTACTACCAAATCCTGGTCTTGGTCATTGTCAATATCAGCCCAAGTAGCATCAGTCACCATACCAACTCCGGCTAACGATTCGGGAGTAGCATCTTGCCATTTACCTTGATTATTTACTAGTAAGAAACTGCGTGGGGTGAGACCATAATTTCCCGGAATACAGCGCCCCCCCAGAAACAAATCTACGTCGCCATCTGCATCAAAGTCCTGAGCTTCTATGGTAGAAAAATTTCCAACGATAGGCGGTACTTGGCTCTCATCTAACACAAAGCGACCTTGCCCATTGTTCTCAAAGTAGCGTAAAGCAAATTGCTGACCACCTCGCTGGTATTCGTTGCCGCCGGCTCCCAGCATCAAGTCTAAGTCACCATCGCCATCGTGGTCAAACAAAGCCCCGCAACTGCTTTCAAACCCTTTAGTAGCCTGAAAATCAGGAATAATCAGCGGACGAAATTTACCGCCCGCGGTTTGTACAAATAGTTTATCCTCATCGTCAATAGCCCCGAGCAAAATGAAATCTTCTCGCTCATCACCGTTCACATCTCCGGTAATTACTTGGGGGCCTTCGGTAGAAAGCATGCGCCATAGCAAAATTTCGTGATCAAAATCATTATATGTATTCTCCTGATGTTGGGCTTCCCCCTGAATCAAATCCTGACTTACTTCAGCAAAAGCCGCAGGTGGCGTACCTCCTGAATTTTGGTTCGGAGCTGTTGGCGGTACAGCATCAGTATACTTCAGCGTAAGCGTTTGGTTGACTGAAACTTGGGTGAGCGTTTGCTGGGCACCGTCGGGCCAGACTACTTCTAACTGATCTACTGTTTCCGACGAACCAGTTCCAAAAGTGAGGTAAGGCTCTACGCTGCTTTCAAACCCTCGCGTAGTGTAATTTTCCAGGGTCTGCAAACTTGCTCCACTTCGTAGATTCACTTTCGTGCCAATGCCAAACGGGTTAGCAGCATATCCCTCAAGTTTGACTCTCAGATAATTGTTAGCTGTCTGCTCTGCCGTGTTTTGATACACAAAGGCAGGCATATTTACATTATTGACTACCAAATCAAGGTCACCATCATTATCTAGATCGCCGTAGGCCGCTCCGTTGCTGAAGGAAGGTTGAGCCAACCCTAGTGCTTCAGCCTGATTGCTAAATTGCAGATTGGCAGTATTTGAAAAGGCAAAATTCTTCAGTGGGTTAGAGGGCATTTGAGCAATTAGCGAAGGGTAGTCTACTTCTTCTTTCGCCGCCATTTTCCGATAGACGCCATTATCATCCAGGAAGTCCCGAAAATCCATATACATCAGGTCGCGGTAAATGCCGTTGCTTACAAATAGGTCTTTTCGACCATCGTTTTCAAAATCGAAGAACAACGCTCCCCAGCTCCAGTCGGTAGCCGCTACTTCAGCTAGCATACCCACTTCCTGAAAGTCACCCTGCCCATTGTTCAGATGCAGACAGTTTTGGCCAATTTGGTAATGATAGTTAGCCCGGTATTTCATGTCCTCCAAATGATAAGGATCAAAGGCTGACATTGCTTTAAGCCGATAGTTATCACCCGCCAGCATATCGGTAGTGAAGATTTCAGGATGGCCATCATTATTAATATCTGCCATATCTCCGCCCATGCTAGAAATAGAACAGAAGTTAATACGAGCGGGCAGTTCCTCTGAAAATGTTCCATTGCCCTGATTGATGTAGAGATAATCACGCTCCCAGAAATCATTACTCACGTAAATGTCCGGATAATGATCATTATTAATGTCACCAATCACGGTTCCCAGGCCAAAGCCAATAGCACTGCTGTAAATTCCTGTTTCTAAGGTTACATCTGTAAAAGTTTCGCCATCGTTTCGGTATAGTTTATCCCCACCTAACTCATCGGGCTTATCTCGCATACTTTTGTAAAGGTCAATCCGGCTAGGGTCTTTAAAGCTATTGTTCAGCAGGTAGCAATCTAAGTCGCCGTCTATATCATAATCGAAAAAAGCCGCTTGGGTAGAGTACCCTTGGTTATTGAGACCATACTTTGCGGCCTCTTCAGTGAAAGAAGGAAGACCATCTTTGGTTAGCTTTCCACTGTTGATGAATAATTCATTTTCCTTGTTATCGCCCGCTATATCACCCGAATTACTTACGTAGATATCAAGCCAGCCATCGCCATTTACATCAGCCATTGCTGCTCCGGTGCTCCAAGCTCGGCTGCCTGCTACACCAACCTGCTCGGTAATATCTTCAAATGTAAACGGGGCAGTCCCTTTTTTGCCTTGGTTAAGATACAGCCGATTACCGCCCAAATTGGCCGTAAAGTATAAATCGGCTAACCCATCATTGTTTACATCGCCAATGGCGACACCACCACCATTGTAAAAATTCCGGTAGGTAAGAATATTAAAATCCTTCTGATCTTCTACTTGATTGACGAAGCCGATACCCGTAGTCGTGCTATCTAATAGTTGAAAATGGGTAGCCGTTGGTGGCTTTTCGGGCGTAGCAGAAGCACTTTCTTCAGTCTCAGGCTGCGCACAGCCGAACGAGACGACTATCACCAGTAATAATAAACGTTGGATAAACGTGGCTATATTGATTGTTCTGTACATAGTAGTCAAATAGCAAATTGAGATAATCTAGCTGGGAAAAACACTTTTCCCATTAATACCCATGTACTCTCCCCAAAGTACCGGCTTGTTCATTCGGATACCTGTATCTAATCGCTTAACCGTCATACCCAGAAAGCGGAACAAATCATTAGCGTTATAGTACTGAGGATAAACTACATCTAAATAATTATCTTGGTCAAGGTCACCCAACCACGGAGTTGAATAAAAATTTTTAAATCCTTCCGACTGATCTATTACCTGATACTGATTGCGAGAGAAATCTATGGCCACCAACTGGGTATTTATGGTAGCCGGTGAACGAACTTCCTCCGATAACTGAAAGGCACAGTCATAGTCACCTACGCTTAAAATTGCTTCGTCTAATCCGTCATTATTAATATCATACACTACCGGAGAAGTTAGCGAGAAACAGCCAATAGAATCTTGGTAGGCAATAGTGCCGTCCTTTCCGTTGAGTACTACTTGTGTGGCGATAGTATAGTCGGGCCAGGTGCCCTGACTCATAATTGCTAAAAAATCAGGCGTTGCATCGCCAGTAAATTGCCCTACCGCAAAACCACTACTACATTCCATTTGGGGAAATGAACGAGTCCAGATACTTTCCATCGTTTTCCCATCAACTGCATGAACCTGACTAGCGTGCGATGCTATTACAATATCAAAGTATCCATCTTGGGTAATATCGGTAACAACCGGGGGGGCAATAAACCCATGAGTTTCTTCACTAACCAACACAGTCGCATTTTGAAGTCTCTGTGCTTTCAAATCGGCTAGGGTAGCTTGGTAAAGATGGCCGCCCGCGGTTTCACCGCCAGTGCCAAAAATGATAGATCCTTCGGTACGGTCAGGTTGAGTAAAGTACAAAGGAGACATATACGATTCCTGCCCGTCGGGCATCGTATCTGCTGCCAAGATAGTACCGGATTGCAAATCAAGTAGCATCAACACCCCTGGGAACCGATCGTTAATAGAGCCAGGTAGCGCATCCCAATTACCACCGTTCACCGTTAGCAAATCAGGATGTCCATCATTATTTTGGTCGGGAACCAGCGTACTGTTGTAAAAATTGTAGCGAGCGTACTGTAGAATTGAGTCATCCTCAAATACGTATTCGTACTTCCAGATGACTTCACCATTGGCACCATTTAGTGCCATTAAATTATGGTTTCGCCCGCCAATAAATATATCATCAATGCTATCGCCAGTAATATCGTAGAAAGTTGCCGAACCAACGATGCTGGCAGTAGCACTTTGCTGCCACAAAAGTTCACCGGTTTTTCCATCTAAAGCGACAACTCCGTATTCGGTAGAGGCTATTTCTTCGGTACCAGCTCCGAACACAATATCTAACGTTCCATCACCATTGAGGTCAGTAGCTTTAGGAGAAGACTGAGAACCAATCTGATACAGCGATTTAGACCAAAGCAATTTTGCCTCTCTGGATTGACTACAGGCCACTAGTAGCCCTGAAAATAAAAAGTAGGTAGCAGTTTTAATCGTCATTCAAATCCTGTCTAATACACACAATATTCTATCGCACCTAAAAACAAATAGCGGCACTGAAAAATTTCAGTGCCGCTATAATCAGTAGTTATAAAGCTAATTGATTAGTTCACATCCCACCACATGCGAGTCATCACATCGTCAGGTAAGGTAGCACCTTCAGTGAAGTTAGGATTACTAGCCACCTCAATGGAGAAATATTCAATTCTCCGGAAGATTTCTCCACCCGATACATTACCGGGATAGTTTACCGGAGTAAGCTCAGGAAAACCTGTTCGTCGCCAGTTGCTGTAGGCTTCGTACCATTGCATGAAATTAGCTGCCCAATGATGCTCGCCAATCATTTCGGCGGTACCGTCAAACGGGTTAGCCGCTAAATAATCATCAACGTCAGCATCTTCTACAACAAATGACTCATCAAAGATTGTCCACTGTTGCATAGAACCGCGCACACCAGCATTGAAGTGATCTTCGGCACTTCCGGTTGCCCAACCCTTCAGCACTGCTTCGGCTTGTAGAAATTCTACTTCGGCGTAGGTCATGAAGATGAAGGGATCATCAACATCTAGCATAGCAGGGTTTAGACGAGAGTAGGTAAGTTCCCGGTCAATGGCTTCGGAAACATCTTCAAACTCCCGAATAGTCTCTGCGTCGTATCCGTTAGGCATTCCCTTTTGGGCATCGTAATCGGTGATGTAGGGACCACCCCACACACCGATACCGCCACTATAAATCATCAGACGAGGATCGTTACGCTCTTTCAGCCAATCAACCAGGGTTTTGGCTAACATGTTATTAGCTCCCCAATCGTCAGGAATCATAGCACGAGAAAGACCATTCTGGTTAAACCACTGGCTAGGCCCTGAGGCCATTTGTAACCAAGCCATATCCTCGTTACTCTCCATTACACCACCGGCAATGGCTTTCTGTACGTATTCTTGAGCTGTAGCCGGATCAACGTTAGAGATTCGCATCGCCAGACGTAGCATCAATGAGTTGGCTAACTTTTTCCACTTATCATAGTCACCACCGTAAATCAGATCGGCATTGCCTACATCATCAGGACCAGTTCCAATGGTATTAGCTGCCGTTTCTAGTTTGGCTAACATATCTTTGTAGATAAACTCTTGCTCGTCATACTTCGGAAAGAAAATTCCTTCAACTCCTAAATTGGCTTCAGAATAAGGTACATTTCCGTGCAAATCAGTAACGATATGCATGGGAATGATGTACATTACTTGCGCCATCTGATTTAAATTGGTCCAGCTTGGATTCGTTCCGTCGGGTCCGGTTTGTCGGATTATTTCCGCCAGCGTCTTTAAAGCGTTGGGGTAGAAGAATCGCATGGTGCCATCGAAGCTATCCAGGTGACGCATGTATTTATCGCCCGAACCGCGCTCACCGCCTATTTGAAGCGTGGCCATCTGCTGAATTAACCCTGAGGCCAGATTCAGGTGTACCCTTCCGTTGATGAAGCGGTTTTCCGCTGACTGTACTATTCCCTGAGTGAACATAAACTTCCAGTCTAGTTCCAGAGCCGCTGTGGGATCATCATTTAATTCTACTAACTCATCGTTATCGCAGCCCGACAAAGGTATCAGACAGATGGTAGCGAAGAGTAGTACTATGCTTAAGTATTTCATTTCTATTACTCTTTAGTTTGTTACTTGATTAAAAACTTACCTTCAAATTAAATCCGTACGAGCGAGTTTGCGGAACTCCAAAGTATTCCAGCCCTTGAGAGTTGGTATTGTTATACATTGATTCCGGATCAACATTCTCCAGGTTGGTATACAAAAGCAACAGATTTCGCCCTACGAACGAAACCCGTACGGATTGTAGAGGCGTGTTAGCTAGTAAGCTATTAGGTAAACTGTACCCTAAACTTAACTGCCGAAGTTTGGCAAAGGCAGCATCGTAGATAAAGCGATCGGCAAGTCCAGAGTATGCTCCCCAGAAACCGGGAATTTCAGTTTCATCTAATGTTTTGGTGAAAGCTTCTCCATCTTGGTTAACTCCGGTAACCGTGAGTGACTCTCGCCCTTCGGACACAAAGCCTAGTCCGGAAGTAGGTTCTACGGTCATTCTATGTTTACCATCGGAGCCTACAAATCGGGCATTAGTACCAGAGTATAGCTCGGCGCCAGCTTTGAAGTCAACCAGGAAGTCTAGATACACCCCTTTGTAGGAAAAGGTGTTGGTTAACCCTCCGATATATTTATGAACCCCGTTTCCTAAAATAGAGGTTTCGGCCGATCGGATGGGCTGTCCACTATCCTCATTGAATACCGGTTGGCCGTCAATCATTAGCTGAGTGAATCCGGTGATTGTACTAAATCGTCGCCCTACAATATTCTCGGTAAAAGCCGATCGGGTCCGTGGTTCTCCGGTTTGGAAGGCGTTAATTCCGGGAGATAGAGAAACAACCTTATTGTTGTTCAGTGAGAAATTAAAGCGCACATCCCAGGAAAAATTAGACTTCTGAATGGGTGTACCGGTTAGCAATAGCTCAATACCACTATTTTCCATCTCACCAACGTTGATAGTTGTCTGCTCAAATCCGGAAGTTCGCGAAATCTGGGCATCCAGAATATCGTCGGTCGTCCTTTGTTGATAGTAGGTGAAATCAACTCCTAAGCGATTACTTAAGAACCGTAGATCAACACCGACTTCAAACTCAGTAGAAGTTAATGGAACTAGTAATTGGTTGGGGATAGCATTTTGGGAAATACTGGCGGTAGGTGTTCCTAAGTGGCCTTGCCCCAAACCATACGTTAAATTAAGCTTATAAGGGTCGGTATCGCCACCTACCTGCGCCCAGGAAGCACGTATTTTACCAAACGGAAGGAAGTTGCCATTGGCCAAGCCAAATAACTCCGTAAATACAAAACTACCTCCAATAGATGGGTAAAGTATACTATTCGTCTCTGGACTAAGTGTAGAGAACCAGTCATTTCGGGCCGTACCAGTTAAATAGATGATATCTTTGAAACCAACATTAACTGAACCAAATACTGAATTAATACCTTTCTCGTTAAAGCCGTATCCGGGACTCTGATTAGCCAAGTTGGCGAAAGTATTAAAGAATGGGATATTGAAGTTATTACCACTCAGCGTTAGTCGTTCGTAAGATCGACGCATAATGTTTCCTCCCACAAAGGCATCTACTGAAATTTCACCGTAGTTATCTTTGAAGCCAATAATGCTTTCTATATTGGTTTCGCGGATCCGTTCTTCCTGCTCGGTCATGCTACCACGACGCTGATAACCCGTACCGAACGGGGTTAGGTCAGTCTCTCTACGAGTGTACCAGTCCATGCTAAAGCGACCCTGAGCATACAGGAAGTCGGTTACGTCAAAACGTACTACGTTAGAAGTAATAATTCGGTCCCGAATATCATCGTTTTCAAATTGATGAGCAGCCCACCAGGGGTTCTGGTTCCAAAGGTCATTAGATATCTGATATTCTTCGCCAGGACCTTTGCCATCGGGCAGCGTTACTCCTTCCGGCACTGCTCCCAACTTATTGGGATCACCTCTAAGATCATCTACATCATAATTGTTAGGTAACCTTAGAAGCCCTTGAGGAGCATTACCAGGCGAGTCCGATATTCGAGGGCGATTTTGGGCGTTCTCGTTGGAGTATAGCACCTTAGAGGTAACCGTTATTCGGTCAGCGTACTTACCATTATAAGATAAAGTTACATTGTTCCGAGTAAAGCCAGAGTTAGGTATGATACTCTGATTATCCAGACGAGAGAAATTCAGGCGAACCCGCTGAGTTTCACTTCCACCGGAGAAGCCGATAGTATTGGTGAAGGTAGTTCCTGTTCGGTAGAATGAATCGAAGTTATCACCTACATACGAGTAAGGACGTTCTACCCCATCAAACTGAGGAACCAGGCTGCCGTCTAAGCGACCACCCCAGTCACCAGTGCTGAAGTCAAAAGCCTCAGCGCCGGTAGTAGGTACTCGTCCTTGACTTCCCTGTCCGTACTGAGTCTGAAGATCAAATAGGTCAAACATATCTTCAAACACGAAGTTGGAGTTGAAGTCAACGCCAATACCAGGGCGGTCTTTACCACTTTTAGTCGTAATTAGAATTACCCCATTAGAAGCCCTCGAACCATAAAGTGCCGCGGCATTCGCCCCTTTTAGCACACTAATATTTTCAATGTCGTCGGGATTAATACTAGAAGTACCATCTCCTTCGTCGGAACCACCCCACAAACCAGC
>NZ_JBARYM010000108.1:0-2376 GCF_049647865.1 Tunicatimonas sp.
GTTTTTTCGTTAATAAAGTTAAATAGTCCACAGTCCACAGTCGATGGTTTATAGTAAATACTTTCCGTGGACTACGGACTGTTGACCGTGGACTTAAAACTACAAACTATGGTTAAGCACATCGCTAGAATTTTAGTCGGAGGATTATTTATATTCTCGGGATTAGTGAAACTAAACGACCCGGTGGGTACGGCGATCAAACTGGAAGAATACTTTGAGGTATTTGCGGTAGATTTTGCGCCGTTCTTCAGCGCATTGGTTCCGTTAGCGTTAGGGCTTTCGGTGTTTCTAAGTGTACTGGAGGTAGCCTTGGGGGTGGCGGTACTGATTAACTACCGGATGAAGATTACCACCTGGGTGCTATTGGGGTTAATTATATTTTTTACCTTTCTAACTTTTTACTCCGCCTACTTTAACAAAGTAACCGACTGCGGCTGCTTTGGCGATTTTATTGTGCTTACCCCCTGGCAATCGTTCACTAAGGATATTATTTTACTAGCATTAATCGTTATCCTATTCATCAACCGAGACCGTTTTAATGAAATTTTATCACTAAAGACAAGTCACCTTACGGTAACAATTACGGTGATATTTTGCACTTTTTTAGGCATTTACGCCATTCGTCACCTGCCTTACTTCGATTTTCGGGCGTACTACGTGGGAGCTAACATTCCTCAAGCTATGCAGCCTTCCGAACCACTACGCTACAAATATATCATGGAAAAGGACGGTAGCACCGAAGAGTTTACCAAGTACCCTACCGAAGACGGGTACGAGTTTAAGGAGATGGTACTACTGAACCCTGAAGCCCAGCCCAAAATTACCGACTACAGCGTTTGGAACGACGAGGGAGAATTTACTCAGGGTACGTTTGAAGGAAATAAATTAGCGATTGTGATGTACGATGTCAATAAAGCTAATCAGGCATCTATCACCGAAATTCAGCAACTTATTTCTAACTTATCCAGCAACGTAGAACCTATTGTTCTCACTGCCTCGGGGGCCGAAGCCTACAATGAATTCTTGACGGCTCACCCTGATTTTACCGTTCCTCACTACTACGCTGATGCCACGGTTCTGAAAGCGGTTATTAGATCCAATCCTGGAATTATGCTACTGTCTGAAGGAGTGGTTCAAGGCAAATGGCACTACAATGATATACCTTCTGCCCTGAACCTCTCTCTTAACTTAGAATTGTAGCGACACACTGAGTCCCGCCCCTACCAATGATTCATTTCTTGCATACTGTTGATAGTCTACTACCCCACCTAGGCCAACTGTAGAAGTTACTTGATAGGTATAGTTTAGCTGAGCGTTGCCACCCCATCCTCGTCGCCGATTTACCCGAACGGTGGTAAAGTCACCCATCAACGAATAGTTGTCGTAAGGTTGTAGCGTGAGGTCGTAGTATAATTGAACCTGATCTCTTGATCTAATTGCATTTACTAAACCACTGGCGTTAGCGTAAGCTGACCAGCGATAAGTCGGACCAGCAAGCGCGGTGAGTTGGTGTTTATAGTTGTCAATTAGATGATATCCAGCAGCTATGGTTACCGCCGTGCTTTGGTACTGAAAGAAAGTGCTAACCGATTCCGGACTCCACTGCTGGGGGAAGTGACTACCCTGCGTGTAAGTTACTGCTCCTGCAAGGGCCCAGCGGTTAGCCACAGTGTGCTGATACTGGGTTCGGATCTGCGTAGCCAATTGATCCGTTTGATTTAAATGAGTAGGAATTACCTGGAGGGCAATCTGACCGGCAGAAGACTCCGTATACGCTTGCTCTGAGCGATCGTCGGCCCAACGGTAGCGTAGCACTGGGCCAATAGATACATCCTCAAAGAAATAATCAAGGTGGCTACGCACCCGCATGGTGTAGCCAATACCAACCTGCTGAATGGGGTAAAATACGTACTCAACTGCCAGATAGGGACTAGCCATCCAGTAACTTCCTATTCCAGAGTCGTAGCCTAATTCGGCGGCCCACCCAGGTAAGCGATACAAACTTACGTACTCGTACTGATCATTCTCAAGAATAGGGAGACCCATTCGGCTACTAGCATCCATCGATGCAATGCGCTTCACTCCGCCTCCTACATACAAGCTTAATTGATGGTTTTGTAAGTTGATAAGATGAATTCGAAGTGCAATATCTAATCCTACGGATGAAAAAATATCGTTTTCAGTGTAAATCGCACTACTTTGCTCTTGTCCATTAACAGTTCCCTCCGACCTTTGAGCAGTTGACAGGTGCCCGGTTAGACTAATAGTACGGTTTAGTGGGTGGGCATAACTTAACTGGAAATATTGCCCCAGGGGGGTGTATCCTTCTAAGTAAGAGTTAGCATTGGATGAGCTTACACTAATATCGGGGGACTG